>NZ_DF968240.1:0-44088 GCF_001270025.1 Streptomyces azureus
ACGAGTGTGCGGCAGCGGTGGAGGATCTGGTGAGGGGCGGTAAGGGGGTCGGGTGCGGCCGGGTGGCCGGGGCTGCGCGAGGGGTTGGAGCCGTGAACGTGGCCGGGGGCGCCCGTGTGCTCGGGGCTGCCCGAGGGGCTGGAGCCGCGTGCGTGGCCGGGAGTGCCCGGGTGGCTGGAGACGCCTGCCTGGCCGAGGGTGCCGCGCTGCCTGGAGGCGCCCGTGCGGCCGGCGTCGCCTGCATGGCCGGGGCCGGCCGCATCGTCCGAGTCGTCGAGGCCGCCCGCGTGGTCCAGGCTGCCCGTACGGTCGGCCGCGTGAAGGCCGCCCCCCTGGCGGCCGTCCGCGTGCTCCTGCCGCTCGTCGCGGGCGACCCCGCCCCGCCGCGCCGCCTCTACCGCCGTGGAGGAGGCCGTCACCGTGCCACCTCCGCCACCCTCGCCTCGACGAGCCCGGCATCCGATATGCCGAGTTCGTCGTACGCGCGGGTCACCATCTTGCGGGCGTGCTGGAGGCCGATCCGCTCCAGCGTGCCGGCGAGCTCGGACAGTTCGGCCGCCGTCTCGGCGCGGTCGCGGCCCAGCCGAGCCAGGCACTTGGCGAGCCCCAGGCGCGACAGCGCCTCCCCGCGCGGCTCGCTCATCTCACGGAACTCCGCGAGGGCCTGCTCGTACAGGGCGCGCGCCTCGGTGTAACGCCCGGCTCGGTACAGGACGTTGCCGCGCATCTTGTGGTTGTAGGCCAGCGCGCTGGACAGCCGCATCGCGCGGCACGTGGCCTCCGCCTCGCTCAGCAGCTCCAGGGCCCGCTCGGTGTCCCCCTCACGCACGGACACGACGTCGGCCAGACCGCGCAACGCCCAGGCGTGACCGCGCCGGTCGTCGGCGCGCGCGGCGATCTCGGCGGACTCCTCGAACAGGGCGTACGCGGTGTCGAAGTCCCCGGTGTTGCGGTGCATCTGCGCGATGCCCTCCAGCGCCCACACCGTGTGCCGCGCCTCCCCGCGCCGCCGGGCCTCGGCGAGTAACTGCTCGTGCAGCCGGCCGACGGCCTCGTAGTCGCCCTGGATGCGGCCGGTCTCGGCCAGGCCCGCCAGCGAGTAGCCGCGCACGACGATGTCCCCGCCTCGTTCGCCCAGGTCCGCCCCGAGTTGGAGCAACCGACGGGCCAGCCGGAACGCCCCGCGCTGGCGGGCCAGCGTGCCGCCGCTCCACAGCGCCCAGGCCATCGCCGCGACGTCCCCGGCCCGGCGGGCGGCCCGGTAACTCGCCTTCCACGCCCGGTCCGCGTCCTCGACCCGGCCCAGCCGACGGTGCGCCTCGGCCACCGCGAGTCCGGAACGCGCCGCCTCCCCGGGTTTCCCCGCGCGCTCGGCCGCCCTCAACTGCTCGGTGCCGGCGGCCAGGACGTCGGTCAGGGAGGAGTTGACGGACAGGGTGGTGAGCGCGCCCTGGTACTCCGGGGCGAATGCCTTGCCGTACATCGGTGCCTTTCGTCCATTGTGCGCACCGTGTATACACAGGGTGTATACACGGTGCGCAGGGAAGGGTGGAAACCTGCCCTGGCCACAAGGGCCAGGGCAATCACCTGTTGTGGATCAAGACGTCGACTGCACGGACGGGGTTGCCTGTGACGCGCAGATCACCGGGGCTCAGTGCTGACCGGCCTTCTGCGGTGTCGCCTCGCTCGGCCGCACGACGACGTATCCCTCGCCCTGGAGCGCCAGTTGCACGGCCTCCCCGGAGCCGCCGCGCAGCATGGAGCCGATGGACTGGGAGCGGTGCAGCGACGTCTGGAGGCCGGCCGTCCAGCCGACGACCGCGTCGGTGTCGACATACACCGGATACTGCGGAGAGACCGGGATGACCAGCGGATTGCCCTCGCACACCAGGCCCAGTTCACCGTGTCCCGTGAAGACGCTGTTGAACAGGCCGCCGCCGGTGATGCCGGCGCCCTTCACGGTAGCGATGCGGTAGGACAGCGTGGCGTCGAAGCACAGGACGTTACGGCCGTTGACCGTGAACTCGTCGCCGGGTTCGACTTCGACGATGAAGCAGTTCTGCGCTTCGTGGGCGAACCAGGCCTCGCCCTGCCCGCGCACGGCCATCAGTGGAAGTCCCTCCCCGGTGACCGCGCGCTTGAGCATGCCGCCCACGCCCTGACCCTTGCGCTCGAACTGGAGGTTGCCGCGGTAGGCGATCATCGCGCCCTGTCGGGCCAGCATCTCGCCGTTCACCGTGTAGCGGAGGCACTTGGCGTTCTCGACCGTCATACCCGGTGCGACGGCCGGCTGTGCCATGTGCCGGCTGGAAAAGAGGTCACCCTTCATATGCGCATCCTCGCCCGGAGCATCCCCCTCCGCCAAGATCGGGGCGAGTGTCGGCAGGGCGCGCGGTGGCGCGGTGTCAGCCGCCGAAGAGTTGCGTCCAGTACGTTCCCGCCCGGCCGCCGCCCGCGAAGCCGACGCCGAGGTGCGTGAAGCCGGGTTTGAGGATGTTGGCCCGGTGGCCGGGGCTGTTCATCCAGCCCTCCACCACTTCGGCGGCGGAGCGCTGGCCGCAGGCTATGTTCTCGCCGATGGAGCGCCGGGTGGAGCCCGCGGCCGCGGCCCTGTCCCAGGGCTGGCTGCCGCCGGGCGCGGTGTGCGAGTAGAAGGCACGGGCCACCATGTCCGCGCTGTGCGCCTGGGCGGCGGCGGTGAGCAGGTGATCGGCGGCCAGGGGCGGGAGCCCGGCCCGGGCGCGCTCCCGGTTGGTGAGGTCGGTGACGGCCGCCGCCGCGTCCGCCAGCCCGTCCGGTGTGAGGGGCCTGGCCCAGAGCGCGGTCCAGTACGTGTCGTCGGTGGGTCCGTCGTGGACGTGGGCCACTCCGGCGTGGGTGAACGACGGGTCGTGCAGGACGCGGCGGGCCCCGTCCGTGCGCAGACAGTACGCGACGAACTCGGTTGTGGTGCGCGGGCCGGACACCAGGTGCTCGCCGACGGTGAGGTACGCGTACCCGGCGCCGACGACCCGCTGGTAGACGGAGACGCCGTCCCGGCTCTCGACTCCGAGACGTCCGGACGCGGCCATGGCGGCGGCGTGGGCCCGCGCCGCGGACACGAGCCGCGGGTCGAGCGATACCGGTGGTGAACCGACGGCGGCGCGAGCGGAGTTGACCAGGGTGGTGAAGCCGTCCGGGTCGGGGGCGGACGGTACGGAGGCAGAGGCTCCGGGGGAGGGGCCGACGCCGATTGCGCTCCCGGTCAGGCGCCGCGCGGCCGGGGCCGGCATCGGCGCGTGGGTGGGGGTGAGAGCCGCTCGCTGCGCGCCGCTGTCGAGGGAGCCCGGCCGCGCGCCCGGCGCACCGGCCGCCGCCGAGTCCGGCCCGGTCGCGGGCGTGTCGTCCACGATGTCGACGCCGAAGTCCCTGGCGAGTCCCGCCAGTCCGTCGGCGTACCCCTGGCCCAGGGCCCGCAGCTTCCAGCGGTCGCCGCGCCGGTAGAGCTCCGCGAGCAGCAGGACCGTCTCCTGGCGGGGGTGCGGTGGGGTGAACCGGGCGAGCGGGCGGCCTGACGCGTCGGTGACGTGCAGCGTGGCGGAGGGCAGGCGGCCGAGGGCGGTTCCGGGCTCGGCGGGGCTGACGGCGACGGTGACCCGGGTGGCGCCGGTACGCAGCCTCGCCGGGTCCACGGTGAGCGCGTCGCCCCGCAGCGTCGCTCCCGGCGCGGCCGGCTGGTTGTAGAAGACGAAGTCGCCGTCGTCCCGCACCTTTCCGCCGTCGTCCGTGACGAGCGCGGACACGTCGAACGGGCCGGCCACCCGGATGGTCACCGCCCCGCCCGGAAGCGGCAGATTGCCGCCGGAGACCAACTCGTTCATCACGCCCCCCTGCTGTCGTCGTACCGGCCTCCCCGTGGGACGCGGATGCCCGGACAACGGCCGTGGCGGCGCGAGGGTTCCCCCGCCGGCCCCGGTCCACGACCAGGAAGCCGGCGTCCACCTGCGGCCGTCTCCAGCCCCTGCGCGCAGAAGTACGTCGACTCGCAGGCGCGGATGTTCGCATGGGCCAACGCCTGGCGCAGCGCCTGCTGGGCCCGGCTGAAGGACGCGGACAAGGCCTACCGGCTGATCGCGACCAACCTCCGCCCCTCGACAGGGGGCGGCAACGGCACCGCCTTCAACCTCTTCGACATCCACGAGGTGGAGCAGGGCCGGGGCATCTTCCAGATCGACGCCAACCTCGGCACCCCGGTCGCGATGATCGAGATGCTCGTCCAGTCGCGGCCGGGCCATGTGGAACTGCTGCCCGCCCTGCCCCCGGCCTGGGCGGACGAGGGCCGGGTGCGCGGAGTCGGCGTGCGCGGCGGCTTCGTCCTCGACCTGCGCCGGCGGCACGGCAGACCCACCGAGGCCACCCTGCACAGCGTCGGAGGCCGCACCACTACCGTGTCGTACGCCGGGACGGCACGAAGTGCCCGACTCGCTCCCGGTGACTCCGCGACGCTGCGGGATCTCGCCCCCTGACACCGCCCGCCCGTACACACCGGCCGAAGGAGCGCACACGATGCCACGCACCGCACGCCCCCGCGGCCGCACCGCCCTGGCCATCCTCTCCTGCTGCCTCTTGCTGGGCTGCGGTTCCGGCGGGACACCCCAGGGCGACGAGCCGGCCCCGCCGGCCGGCGCCCCGACGGGGACCGGGTACGGCGTGGTCACCTGGGCCTCCTCCGCCGACCGCATCGGCGCGGCGGCCGACGGCCGCGGCTACCGGCTGGTCGTGCACACCAGCGTCGGCGGCACCGGCCTCAGGGTGCGGCTGTCCAACGCCTTCGGGGACCAGCCGGTGACGTTCGACAACGTCCACGCGGGTCTCCAGCGCGAGGGGGCCGCACTCGTCCCCGGCAGCAACCGGCGCCTGACCTTCGGCGGCGCCCGCTCCGTCACGGTCCCCGCCGGCGGCATCGTCTACAGCGACCCGCTGCCCGGCCACGTCCCCGCCGCGAGCAAGCTCGTGGTCAGCCTCTACGTCCCCCGGGCGGGAGGAGCGCTCACCGGGCACTGGATGGCGATGCAGACGTCGTACACCACCGACGGCGACCACACCGCGGAGGAGAGCGGCGCCAACTGGGCGCAGCGGACCGGCTCCTGGTTCTACCTCGACGCCGTCACCGTGCGGCCGGGGACCGCGACGGGCGCCGTGGCCGCCCTCGGCGACTCGATCACCGACGGCTGGCAGTCCACGACCGACCTCGACCGCCGCTGGCCCGACCATCTTGCCCGCCGGCTGCGCACGTCCCCCACGACGGCCGTCGAGGGAGTGGCCAACGCGGGTATCGCCGGCAACAAGGTCCTCACCGACGGCCCCGGACAGAGCGCCCTGAACCGCCTCTCGCGGGACGCCCTCTCACTGCCTGGCCTGCGCACGGTGTTCCTCTTCCAGGGCGTCAACGACATCAAGGCCGAGCCCGGCGCCACGGCCGACGAGCTCATCGCCGGGTACCGCACGCTGGCCGACCGGGTGCACGCGGCCGGAAAGTGTGTCGTCGCCGCCACGATCGCCCCGTACAAGGGCTGGCGGGAATGGGACCCCGCCGGAGAAGCCGTGCGCCGGAAGGTCAACGCCTTCATCCGCACCAGCGGCGAGTTCGACGCGGTCACCGACTTCGACCGCATCCTGCGCAGCCCCTACGACCACGAGCGGATCCTCCCCGCCTTCGACGGCGGCGACCACCTGCACCCCAACGACAAGGGGATGCAGGCGATGGCCGACGGCGTCGACCTGGAGAGCCTCGACTGCGGAAGCCGCTAGGCGGTCCGCGAAGTCCCGCCTGCCCCGCGACGCCCGGCACGCACTCTCACCGCACCGGGCGGACGCCCGCGTACGACCAGTACGCGGACGTCCGCCCGGTACTCCCTCAAGCTCTTCGAGCAGGGGGTGCCCCCAAGCTCTTCGAGCAGGGGGTGCCCCAGAGCACGCACCGAACGCCGCAGGGCCCGCCCTCCGGGCGGACGACGGGACTTCACGGACACCCCCTAGCCCGGGTCGGGGGTACGCGAACACGTTCGCCCCTCCTGCGCGTCCGGCCGGTCAGCCGGACGCCGACGGCTCCGGGCTGATCAGACCCTCCCTGTAGGCGATCGCCACCGCCTCGCCGCGGCTCGACGCGCCCAGCTTGGCGAGGATGTTGGAGACGTGGACGCTCGCCGTCTTGCCGGTGATGAACAGCTCCTCGCCGATCTGCCGGTTGCTGCGGCCGAGCGCGAGCAGCCGCAGCACCTCCTGCTCGCGTGCGGTGAGCACCCCGGCGCGCTCGTCGGCGTCCGGCGTGTCCGCCAGGCGACCGCGCCGGACCAGGGCGTCCACCTGCTCCCGCAGCGGCGTGGCGCCGAGGCGGTCGGCGGTCTCCCGGACCTCGCGGGCCTCGGCCGCCGCCTCCTCACGACGCCCGGCCGCGACCAGGGCCTCGGCGTACCGCAGCCGGCAGCGCGCCTGCTCGTAGACGTCGCCGTAGCCGAACGCCGTCAGCGCCTTTGACCAGGCCGCGGCGTCCGGCCCCGAGACGGCCCGGATCCACTCCGCCTCGGCACGGGCCAGCCACGCCTGCCCCTCGGGGCCCTGGGGAGCGCCGTCCTCGCCGTGGGTGGCGGTGGCCCGCGCCAGCTCCACCAGTTCGGCCGCCGTGTCCGTCCAGCGGCGGGCCCTCGCCTCGTCACCGGCCGACCGTGGCTCGGCGGCCGCGTCGGCCACCGCGGACAACGCCAGGGCGGCGAGCCGGACCGTGACGTCCGGGCGGGCCCCCGCCTCGTCGGTGAGGGCCGCGACCGTGGACCGCGTCCACCGCACCGCGTCCCCGGGGTCACGGCGCAGCGCCGCGGCGTCGGTGAGCACGATGCCCGCGACCAGGGTGGCCATCCAGTCGAAGGGCCCCTCCAGCAGGGCACGCGCCCGGTCGGCGGCCGTCATGTCGCCCCGTGCCAGGGCGACATACAGCGCGGGACCGACCGTGTACCCGCCGGCGGCCGGCAGCAGCTCGGCATCGGCCGCCGCCGCCCGCACACACTCGTCCCAGCGGCCCAGCACATGCAGCACCACCAGCCGCAGGTACCGCATCTCCAGCGGATACGGGGACGACAGCAGCCCGGCGCGCCGGGCCCGGTCCAGGCCTTCCGTCAGCCAGGGCACGCACTCCGCCAGCGCACCGGACTCGTAGCAGCCCATGGCGAGGTTGAACAGGGCACGCAGCTCCACGGCCGCGTTGCCCGAGCTCCGGGCCAGCTCCCGGGCCCGCAGCAGCCGCTCACGGCCCTCGGCGCCGCGCCGCCCGCCTCCGTCGAAGACGGCCAGGGAGATCAGCAGGTCCGCCTGCGCGTCGGTCACCCGCAGTTCCTCGGCCACGCTCATGGCCCGCCGGGCGACCCGCAGCGCTGTCTCGTTCTCCCCGACGTGGCGTGCGGCCATGGCGTGCGTGGCCGCCGCCCACACCCAGGTACGCGACGGAGGATCCTCGGGGATCATCGCCAGGGCCTCGCTGCTGTAGGCGAACGCCGCCGTAAGGTGGTCCACGCTCAGCAGGTTCCCGGCAAGGGTGTAGCGGACCCGGGCGGCGAGTTCGGAGTCGGCGTCCTGGCCGAGGTCCGCCAGCGCGGACCGTGTGAGAGAGACCGCCCGGTGCAACTCCCCGGCGTGCGCGGCCGCCGCCGAGGCCCGCAACGTCAGCGTCACCCGGTCGACGCCTCCGCCCGACGGCCGCGCTTCGGCACCCACCGCCGGCCACAGGTCGAGGGCCGCTTCGAGATGCCGCTGCTCCTCGGCCGGCGCACCCACCCGCTGGGCGTGGTCGGCTGCCTCCAGGGATGCGGTCAGCGCCTCGGCGAGGTCATGGCTCTCCCGGTAGTGGTGGGCACGCTCGGCAGCGCTCTCCGCGGGCCGGTCCTGCCCGGCGAGCAGCCGGGCGAACGCGCCGTGCAGCCGCGCCCGCTCCCCGGGGAGCAGATCGGCGTAGACGGCCTCACGGGCGAGGGCGTGCCGGAAGGAGTACGTGTCGTCGTCCCCGGCGACGAGCAGCTGCCGCCCCACCGCCTCCCGCAGCGCCGACTCCAGCTCCTCCTCGGGCAGTCCGACCGCCTCCCGCAGCAGCGCGTGCTCCACCCGGCGCCCGGCGACGGCCGCGGTCCGCAGCACTTGCTGCGCCGTGTCGGACAGCTGCTCGAAGCGGATCAGCAGCACCTCGGCGAGCCCGCTGGGCACCCCACCGGACTCCGTGTCCGTCGCCGCGAGCAACTCCTCCGCGTAGAAGGCGTTCCCCTCGGCCCGCTCCACGATCCGCCGCACCGTGGCCTCCGCCAGCGGACGCCGTTCGAGCTGCCGCACCAGCCGGGCCACATCGGGATCGCCCAGCGGCCGCAGCTCCAGCCGCTCCACGGCGGGCAGCCGTATCAGCTCCGCGAGCAGCGGCCGCAGCGGGTGGCGACGGTGCAGGTCGTCCGCCCGGTACGAGGCGAACACCGCCAGCCGGTGCCTCAGAACACCCCGGCCGAGCAGAAACCGCAGCAGATCCCGCGACGACTGGTCGGCCCAGTGCAGATCCTCCAGCACGAGCAACAGCGGCGCGACATCCGCCACATCGGCCAGCAGGCCCGCCATCCCCTCGAACAGCCGCAGCCGCCCGTCGACGTCCCGCGCGGAATCGCTCCCGGCCCCCAGCATCCGTCCGACCACGGGATGGGCGGCCAGAGCGGGCGCGAACCGCTCGTCGGCGGCGAGCACCCCCAGGATCTCGGTGAACGGCAGATAGGGCAGACCGACGTCGCCGAGGTCGACGCAGTGCCCGGTGACCACGGTCATGCCCGCTTCGGCGGCCCGCCCCCCGACCTCATCCAGAACCCGGGTCTTGCCCACACCGGCGTCCCCGGCGATCAACACGGCCCGCGATTCACCGGCACGAGCACGTTCCAGAACGCCGGAGAGCCGGTCGAGTTCGGCTTCCCGCCCGACAACCGGCGTGATGAAGGAAATGTTCGGCACTCGACCAACTCTCCTGGGGGCGCGGGGCTGTGACATTGTGCGGCTCCGCCGCGTGGGCGCGATCAACCACATACAACCCGCAGCCGCCCCCAAACAGAAACCCCCGAACTCCTAGGCCCGCAAAACCCTCGCCCAATCATCCGGCACCCGCCCCGCAGGCCCCGGCGCCGGCTGATCCGCAGGATGACTCACCGGCGGAGCCAGCTCGGGCCCCGACTCGTACAACTCGTTCGTCGAGTAGTCCCAGTACCAGCCCTCGCCCGGCTCGAAGCTCTGCACCAGAGGATGCCCTGTCTCCCTGAAATGCCCCGTCGCATGCTTCGCGGGCGAACTGTCACAACACCCCACATGCCCGCACTGCGCACACCGCCGAAGGTGGAACCACCACCCCCCGGCCGTCTCGCACTCCGCACACCCGCTCCCGCTCGGCGGAACACCCGGGTCGATCCCGTTCTCACCCCTCATGCCGACTCCTCCTCGACCGCTGTCAGCGGAAGCAGCACCTGGAAACGTGTGTCCCCCGGCTCCGACTCCACCTGAATGCTGCCGTGATGCTTGTTGACCACGATCCGCCAGGAGATGTCGAGTCCGAGCCCGGTTCCCTCACCCACCGGCTTCGTCGTGAAGAACGGGTCGAAGATCCGGCCACGGTCCTCCGCCGGGACACCGACGCCCGTGTCCCGGAACTCCACCAGCAGCCGGTCGTGGTCCCGGGCCGTCCGTACGGTCAACGTCCCGTCCCCGCCCGCGCTGTTCATCGCCGAGACCGCGTTGTCGATCAGGTTCGTCCACACCTGGTTGAGCTCCGCCGGGTACGCCGGGATCCTCGGCAGCGTCCGGTCGTAGTCCTTGACGACCTTGATCCGCCGGCCGATCTTGCCCGACAGCATCAGCAGCGTGCTGTCGAGGAGTTCGTGCACATCGGCGTGCTGGAAGGGCGCCCGGTCGAGCTGGGAGTACTGCTTGGCCGCGTCGACGAGATGCGAGATGCGCGTGGTCGAGTCGTTGATCTCGTCCATCAACAGCTCGGTCTCGACGGTGTAGTTGAGCCACCCGATCGCGCTCGGCAGGAGCTCCTCGTCCACCGCCGCGGCCACCTGGTCCAGCCAGTCCTCGTCGAGACCGGCCTGGACGAAGGCGGGCGCGATCCGCCAGCCGTCCAGGATGCCGTGGTCGTCGAGCCAGTCGGTGAGCGCGTCCTCCCGGTCGGAGGCCTCCAGCGGACTCAGCGTCGGGGCCTTGGCGACCCGCTCGGCGGTGCGTTCCTGGAGGTCGATGAGGTTCGCCATGACCTCGGGGGAGTACGAACCCTGCGCGATGACCGCCAGCTTGTGCCGCATCTTGCCCACCCGCTCCCGCAGCGTCGCGGTCGCCCGCACGGCCGCCGCCGCGGGGTTGTTGAGCTCGTGGGTGAGGCCGGCGGACAACGAGCCGAGCGCCAGCAGCCGTTCGCGCTGCCCGATGGCCCGCTGGGTGTTCTTGGAACCGAAGAAAAGCCCCTCCAGCAGATGCACCGCCATCGGGAACCACTCCTGCATGATGCCCGCGAACGTGTCGGCGGGCAGCACGAAGAACCGCGTCGGCTCGGTGACGCGCATGGAGTTGTTGTAGACCTGCCGCACCCGGTCGCCCAGATACGCCTGCATGGACCCCGCGTACACCCCGCGCTGGGAGGTCCGGGCCACCTCCACGTCGTCGGCGCCGACCCGGCGGTACAGCACGACCGTGCCCTCGAGCAGCACGTAGAAGCAGGTGGCGGGTTCGCCCTCGGTGTACACGGGGCCGGGCTCGTACTGCTCCACGCGCCCCTCGGCGCACAGCCGTCCCAGCTGCTCGGGGGTCAGCTTCTCGAACAGGAACAGGGAGCCGATCTCCTGCGGGGCGCACGGCACGGGTTGCCCGCTCATGACTGCTCCAGATACCGGTGGACGAGCATCACGGCCATGGCTCCCTCTCCGACGGCGGACGCGACCCGCTTGGCGGACTCGGAGCGCGCGTCGCCCGCCACGAACACGCCGGGCACATTGGTCTCCAGGTGGTAAGGCGGCCGGTCCAGCTCCCAGCCCTCCGGCGGGCGGCCGTCGGGCGTCAGGTCGGGCCCGGTGAGGATGAACCCCCGCTCGTCACGCAGCACCGTGCCGTCCAGCCAGTCGGTCAGCGGGGCCGCCCCGATGAACACGAACACCCACTGCGCGTCGACCTGTTCGGTATGCCCGCTGTCCACGTCCCGCAGGGTGAGCCGCTCCAGGTGGCCGTCACCGTGTGCGGCCTCGACGACGGTGCGGCAGCGCACCTGGATGTTGGGGGACTCCTCGATCTGCTGGATGAGGTAGTGCGACATCGACGCCGACAGCGACGCACCGCGCACCAGCAGCGTCACCGACTTGGCGCCCCGGGACAGGTACATCGCCGCCTGCCCGGCGGAGTTGGCGCCGCCGACGATGTACACGTCCTGCCCCTGGCAGGAGGGGGCCTCCGTCAGGGCCGACCCGTAGAACACCCCGCACCCGGTCAGGTCCTCGCAGCCGGGCGCCTCCAACTGGCGGTAGGACACGCCGGTCGCCAGGATCACGCTGTGCGCGGCGATCGCCGAGCCGTCCGAGAACCGTACGATCCGGGCGGCGCCGTTGACCTCCAGCGCCGTCACCTCGCGCGCGGTGAGGATCTCGGCGCCGAACTTCGCCGCCTGCCGCCGTGCCCGGTCGGTGAGCTGGGCTCCTGACACGCCGTCGGGGAAGCCCAGGTAGTTCTCGATGCGTGAGCTCTGCCCGGCCTGCCCGCCGGTCGCGGACCGCTCCACGAGCACCGTCCGCAGCCCTTCGGAGGCGCCGTAGACCGCCGCGCCGAGCCCGGCCGGACCGCCGCCGATCACGACCAGGTCGTAGAAGTCGGCCGTCGGGGTCGTCGCCAGCCCGACCCGGCCGGCGAGGTCGACGGCCTCCGGCTCGACCAGCGGCGTCCCGTCCGGCGTGATCACCACCGGCAGCCGCATCCCGTCCTCACCGGCCGCGGCCAGCAGCCGCCGGCCCTCCGGTTCGTCGGAGGAGTACCAGCGGTACGGCACCTGGTTACGGGCCAGGAACTCCCGGACGTCCGAGGAGCGCGCCGACCAGCGGTGTCCGACGACCTTCGTGCTGGGCACGGGCCGGTGGTCGCCGGCCCGCCACGCCTGGAGCAGATCGTCCAGGACCGGGTAGAGCTTCTCCTCGGGCGGGTCCCACGGCTTGAGCAGGTAGTGGTCGAGGTCGACGACGTTGATCGCGTCGATCGCCGCGTTCGTGTCCGCGTACGCCGTCAGCAGCACCCGCCGGGCACCCGGGTAGACGTCCAGGGCCTGTTCGAGGAACTCGATGCCGTTCATCTGCGGCATCCGGTAGTCGGCCAGGATCACGGCCACGAGATCGCCGCGCAGCTTCAGTTCCCGCAGCGCGTCGAGCGCGGACTCGCCGGACTCCGCGCGCACGATCCGGTACGACGCGCCGTAACGCCGCCTCAGATCCCGCGCGACGGCCCGGGAGACCCCCGGGTCGTCGTCCACGGTCATGATGACGGTCCGCGCCGCATCGGCGGCCTGTGCCATACGTCCCCCACACCGGGCGGTCGACTCACGGCACGGCACCCCGGGGCACCGCGCCGACCTGCGCCCATCGTATGTTCGATCGCCGCGGCGCGCTCCGATACGGAGATCAGCTCCGGCGGGCCCCCGGCACGCAGAACTCGTTGCCCTCCGGGTCGGCCGGCGTCACCCACGACTGCTCGCCCTGTCCCACGTCGGCGTGCCGCGCGCCGAGCGCGAGCAGGCGGGCCACCGCGGCCTCTTGGTCGTCGGGCCGGAAATCGAGGTGGAGGCGGTTCTTGACCGTCTCGCTCTCCGGCACGGTCGTGTAGAGCAACCCCGGCAGCCGGTCCGGGGCGGGCCGGATCTCGAACTCGGCGGGTGCGTCGTTCACCACGGTCCAGCCCGGCGCCTCGGCCCACCAGCGGCCGAGGGCCACGGGATCGGCAGAGTCCACCATTACCTGCTCCCACCCCGCGGCCATGCGGGCAGGGTAGTGAAGACTGATCACCGTCGCAGTGACATTTTCACAAGGAGGCAGCCGGATGACACGCCCGATCACCGCAGGGTTCGACGGATCGCAGGAGAGCCTCGCGGCTCTCGCCTGGGCGGCCCGCGAGGCGGTGCGGCGCGACCGGCTGCTGCGCGTGGTGCACGCCTGGCGGTTCCAGCCGCAGGAGGCGCTCGAAGCGGGGATCGCCGGGGACGCGGACAGGCAGGGCGAGTTGGTGCACAGCGCGGTGACCGAGGCCGTCGGGACCCTCACCGAACGGCACCCGGACCTGGACGTGACCACCGACGTCGTGGAGGGCGCGGTCGTCGACACCCTGGTCGCCGCCGCTGCCGACGCCGAACTGCTGGTGCTCGGCTCGCGCGGGCACGGGCCGGTCGTCGGCTTCCTGCTGGGCTCGGTCGGCCAGCAGGTCATCGCCGAGACCACCCGGCCCGTCGTGCTCGTCCGGGCCGGTGACCAGCCCTCGGTCGAGGCCGCCGGGCGGGAGATCGTCGTGGGCCAGCAGGGCGACCCGCAGGACAGCGCCGACGCGCTGCGGTTCGCGTTCGAGACGGCTGCCGCGCGCGGGGCGACAGTCCGTGTCGTACGGGCCTGGACCCTGCCGCCCGTGTTCGCCTACAGCCCCGGCTCGCTGAAGCTCCTCGACGAGGCCGGGGGACTGGAGCCGTACGAGAAGAAGGCACTGGCCGCCGCGGTCCGGCCGTGGCGGGAGCGTTTCCCCGACGTGCCGGTGGAGGAGCACGTCGAGATGGGCAGCGCCGGGCAGGTGCTGCTGTCCGTGGCCGGGACGGCCCAGCTGATGGTCGTCGGCAGACGGGCGCACCGTACGGCCGTCGGCGCCCGGATCGGCTCGGTGGCGCACGGGGTGCTGCACCACGCGGACTGCCCGGTGGCCGTGGTCCCGCACCTGTGACACGGACGCGGCTGCCTCGGCCCGCCGACTGCGGTCCGCGGTGCCCGGGCCCCGTTCCTGGCAGCAGGCCCCGGCGCGCGTGCCTCACTCCGCCGTCGGCTGAAGCGTCTTGCGGGCCTTGGGGAGGATGTTCTTGATGTAGTCCTCGACCGCCGTTTCGATGCCGATGTCGTGCTGGGCCCGCTCGGACAGGTACCAGCGGTGTTCGAGGAGCTGGTGGTAGATCTCCGCCGGGTCCATGGAACCGCGCAGTTCGGGCGGCACGGCCCGCACGGTCGGCCGGAACACCTCCCGCACCCAGCGGTGGGCCAGCACCTCGGGGCGGGCACCGAGGGGATCGCCCGGGGCGTAGTCGTCCTGGGTCGCCATCCAGCTCTCCAGGTCGTTCAGCAGCCGCCGGGCCTGGTTCTCCTCGGTGTCCAGCCCGGTCAGGCGCAGCAGCTGGCGCTGGTGGTGGCCCGCGTCGACGACCTTGGGCACGAAGGTGACCGTGTCGCCGTTCGAGGCGTGCTCGATCTGCATCTCGGCGACGTCGAAACCGAGGTCGTTCAGGCGGCGGATCCGGCGTTCTATGTAGTGGTACTTCCCGGCCGGGTAGACGGAGGTGCGGGTCAGTTCGTCCCACAGGCCGCGGTAGCGGGCGCAGATCTCCATGCCGAACTCGACCGGGTCCACGGACGGGTGCAGCGCCCCGGACGCCTCCAGGTCCAGCAGCTCCCCGCTGATGTTCACGCGGGCGAGGTCCAGGTCGTACTCGCGCTGCCCGGAGCTGAGCTGCGGATGCAGGTCACCGGTCTCGGCGTCCACCAGATACGCGGCGTAGGCGCCCGCGTCGCGGCGGAAGAGGGTGTTGGACAGCGAGCAGTCGCCCCAGGCGAACCCGGCCAGGTGCAGCCGCACCAGCAGCACGGCGAGCGCGTCCATCAGCCGGTGCATGGTGGCCGGGCGCATGGTCGTCTCGAACATCGAGCGGTACGGCATCGACCCGCCCAGGTGCCGGGTGATCAGCACGCTCTCCAGCGGGGCGCCGTCCGCGTCGGTACGGCCGGTGACCACGGCCAGCGGATCCACCGCCGGGATGCCGATCCGGTCCAGGTCGCGCAGCAGCCCGTACTCGCGCTGCGCGGGCCGCTCGGCCAGCTCCTTGACGGCGATCACCTCGTCACCGGCCCGGGAGTAGCGCACCACGTGCCGGGAGATACCGCGCGGCAGCGGCACGAGGTACTCCTCCGGCCACTCCTCCAGGGGCAGGTCCCACGGCAGCTCCAGCAGAAGCGCGGGATGCTCCGGGTTGGTCGCGCTGATCTGAAGTGCCATGCGCCGGGTGTCCTTGTCTCGCCGCTGATCGTCACCTCAGATTAGAGGGCGCGCTCCCGGGCGCGGTGCGCGGCGTCCTTCACCGAGCCGCGGTGGACCGGACCGTGCCCGGGCAGCAGTAGCTCGTCCTCCAGCTCGGCGAGGACGTCCAGGGAGGCCACGGCACGCGGGCGCTCGTGGTGGAACATGTCCGGCAGCAGCTGCGGCCCGTCGACCCGCGAGGTGGGGTGCCCGCTGACCAGGGCGTCGCCGGAGACGAGCACGCCGGTGCCCGGCAGGTGGTAGGCGCAGTGCCCGTCGGTGTGGCCCGGCGTGTGCACCGGCACCGGCCGCCCGGGCAGGTCCAGGGCGCCCGTCTCCGGGAACGGCTCGGGGGCCGTGACCGGGTTGTGCGTCGTGCCGCCGGAGCGCAGCGCGTGCACCACCCACGGCAGCACACCCGGCCGCCAGCTGTTCCTCAGCACCGCCCCGACGGACACCTGGTGCAGGAACTCCCGGCGTGCGTGCGGTACTTCGGCCTCGTGCAGGTACACGGGCGTGCCGTACGTTGCGCGCAGGTACTCGGCCGAACCCAGGTGGTCGTTGTGCGCGTGCGTGATCAGCACCGCCGCGACCGCCTCCGGGGAGCTTCCCACCTGCGCGAGCGAGGCGAGGAGCTGCTCCCGGTCGCCGGGGTAGCCGGTGTCGACCAGCGTGACGGCGTCCCCCTCCGCGAGGATCACCCAGTTGGTGTTGGAGCCGTGCACCAGGTAGGTGCCGTCCGCGACTTGGTGTACGTCTGCCCGCATGATCGCCCCGCGTTGGTGTGGTCCCAGCCCGACGAGAGAAGGAAAGCAGACCCCACGGCAGGTGGAATGGCGGGGTCCGCCTCAACGGACCGGCGGGGCATGGCCGTTCGGGCTCAGTGCACGCCGTGCGGGCGGAACTGGATACTGATGCGCGGCTCCGTCGCGCGGGTGCTCTTGGGAACGGAGTGCTCCCAGGTGCGCTGGCAGGAGCCGCCCATCACGATCAGGTCGCCGTGGCCCAGTGGCCGGCGCACGGTGTCGCGACCGCCCCGCATCGGACGCAGCAGCAGGTCGCGGGGCGCTCCCACCGACAGGATGGCGACCATCGTGTCCTCGCGTGCACCCCGCCCGGTCCGGTCGCCGTGCCAGGCCACACTGTCCCGGCCGTCGCGGTAGTAGCACAGCCCGGCCGTGGTGAACGGCTCGCCCAGTTCCTCGCCGTAGTGGGCGCTCAGCGCGTCGCGCGCCTCGGTCAGGACCGGGTGCGGCAGCGGGTCCTCGGCGCCGTAGAAGGCGAGCAGCCGGGGAACGTCGACGACGTGGTCGTACATCGTGCGCCGCTCCGCCCGCCACGGCACCTCGGCGGCCAGCTGTTCGAACAGCACGTCGGAACCGCTGAGCCACCCGGGCAGGACGTCGAGCCAGGCGCCGAAACCGAGATGGGTGCGGCTGATCCCGTCGAGAGGTCCGAGCCGCAGCTCGTCCGTCTGGTCGAAGAGAGAGCCCTGGAGGTGCATGGCCCCAGGATACCTCGTAATCGAAAGTTTGTTCCATGAAAATGTGGGGCTTTCGATACATCGGTGTATCGAATACAGTCATGTATTGAAAGGAGGCCGGGCATGGTGGAGGGATCGACCGGGCGTGTGACCAGGCGCCGTGTCCGCACCCGGGCCAACCTCCTGGACGCGGCGTTCTCCGTGTTCGCGGCCAAGGGCTTCGGGCACGTCTCGATCGAGGAGGTCTGCGAGGCCGCCGGCTACAGCAGAGGCGCCTTCTACTCCAACTTCTCCAGCCTCGACGAGCTGTTCTTCGCCCTCTACCGCGAGCGGGCCGACCTGATCGCGGAGCAGGTGTCCGGGGCCCTCGCCCTCGACGGGCCCGGCCTCGACGTGCCGGCCGCGGTGGACCGCGTCACCGACGTGCTGCTCCTCGACCGGGACTGGCTCCTGGTGAAGACGGACTTCCTGGTGCACGCCGCCCGCGACCCGGACGTGGCCCGGAGCCTGCTGGAGCACCGGGCGCGGCTGCGGCGGGCGATCGCCGACCGGCTCGCCCGGGCCCGCGGGCACACCGCACTGCCCGCCGTGCTGGGCGACACGGACGGTGCCGCCCACGCCGTGGTCGCGGCCTACGACGGCGTCACCACGCAACTGCTGCTGGACCGGGACGTCGAGCACGCCCGCGCCTGGCTGAAGCAACTGCTCACGGCCCTGCTGACCGACGGCAGCGGCACCCCCGATCACAGGCGGAACTGAAGAAGGGAACGTCGCCATGGATGCCGACGTCATCGTCGTCGGAGCGGGCCTCGCGGGCCTGGTCGCGGCCCACGAACTGACCAGCAGGGGCAGGAGGGTCGCCCTCGTCGACCAGGAGAACGCCGCCAACCTCGGGGGACAGGCCTTCTGGTCCTTCGGCGGGCTGTTCCTCGTCGACTCGCCGGAGCAACGGCGCCTCGGCATCAAGGACTCCTTCGACCTCGCCTGGAGCGACTGGCGGGGCAGCGCGGGCTTCGACCGGCTGGACGACGAGGACTCCTGGGCCGTGCGCTGGGCGCGCGCCTACGTCGAGTTCGCCGCGGGGGAGAAGCGGTCCTGGCTGCACGGGCACGGCATCACGTTCCTGCCCACCGTCGGCTGGGCCGAGCGCGGCGACCTCACGGCGCACGGGCACGGCAACACGGTGCCCCGCTTCCACATCGCCTGGGGCACCGGCACCGGTGTGGTGGAACCCTTCGTCCGCTACGCCAAGCAGGCCGCGCGCGACGGACTGCTCACCTTCCACCACCGCCACCGCGTCGACGAACTGGTCATGGACGACGGCAGCGCCCGAGGCGTGCGCGGCACGGTCCTGGCCGAGGACTCCTCACCCCGGGGCGTCGCCTCCAACCGCGACGCCATCGGCGAGTTCGAACTCACCGCCCAGGCCGTCGTCGTCACCAGTGGCGGCATCGGAGCCAACCACGACATCATCCGCCGCTACTGGCCCGAGCGCCTCGGCACCCCGCCGCGGGAGATGGTCACCGGCGTACCGGCCCACGTCGACGGACGGATGCTCGACATCAGCGCCGAGGCGGGCGTACGGCTGGTCAACCGGGACCGTATGTGGCACTACACCGAGGGTCTGCAGAACTGGGACCCGATCTGGCCCGGCCACGGCATCCGCATCCTGCCCGGACCGTCCTCGATGTGGTTCGACGCCCTCGGCCGCCGCCTGCCCGGGCCGTACCTGCCCGGCTACGACACCCTCGGCACCCTGAAGCACCTGCGCACCACCGAGGACATCGCCGGGTACGACCACTCCTGGTTCATCCTCACGCAGAAGATCATCGAGAAGGAGTTCGCCCTGTCGGGCTCCGAGCAGAACCCCGACATCACCGCCAAGGACCGCGCCGGGTTCCTGAAGGAACGCATCCTCGGCAAGGGCGCGCCCGGGCCGGTCGACGCCTTCCTGCGCAAGGGCGCCGACTTCGTGACCGCCCCCAGTGTCGAACAGCTCGTCGAGAAGATGAACGAGCTCACCGGCAAGCCGCTGCTCGACGCGGCCGGTATCAAGCGCCAGATCGAAGCCCGCGACCTCCAGATCGCCAACCCCTACGCCAAGGACGCCCAGGTGCAGGGCATCCGCAACGCCCGCCGCTACATCGGCGACCGCCTCGGCCGGGTCGCCACCCCGCACCGCATCCTCGACCCGGCGGCCGGCCCCCTGATCGGCGTCAAGCTGCACATCCTCACCCGCAAGACCCTCGGCGGCATCCAGACGGACCTGGACTCCCGCGCCCTCGGGACCGACGGCAAGCCGGTGGAGGGGCTGTACGCGGCCGGCGAGGTCGCCGGATTCGGCGGCGGCGGTGTCCACGGCTACAACGCGCTGGAGGGGACCTTCCTCGGCGGCTGTCTCTTCTCGGGGCGGGCGGCGGGGCGGGCGGCGGCGAAGCAGACCGCCTGACCGTGCCCGGACGGCCCGCCTCTTCAGCTCTGCACGAGGCGGGCCAGCACCGTGGCGTGGCTCCGTTCCGGCGTCCTCGACGCGGTCAGCAGCGTCACATCGCCCTTGCGGGCCAGGTCACGGACGTGGTCGAGGAGCCCGGCCGCCTCGTCGGCGGCGAGTTCCGCCTCGTACCGCCCGGCGAACTCCTCGTACGAGCCCTCGCCGGCGTGGTACCAGCGGCGCAGCTCCGTCGACGGGGTGATCGCCTTCGGCCACTCGTCCACCCGCGCCGCGTCCTTCGCCAGCCCCCGCGGCCACAGCCGGTCGACCAGGACACGCACCCCGTCATCCGGCTCCGGCGGATCGTAGACGCGACGTACGCGGACGCTCATGCTCGGCCCCTTCTGCTGCTGCGACGGGCGGGTGTGCCGCGAGCGTAACGCCGACCGGGCACCGGCACCCGCCCGCGCCGAAGGGCCGATTCCGCTCGCGCCGAGCGGGTACTCCGTCCGCCTGACGGCGTCGAGGGAGGAGGACACGACATGAGTGGATCGGACGACCTGCCGGTCGTGCGCACACTCGCCGAGCTCACCGAGCTGGTCGAGCGGCACCAGGGCCTGTACGTCCGCTGGTCGCGCGGCCCCGCGACCGATCTGCGCGACGTGTCCAGCACCGACGATCTGACGGGCGTGTCCATGCCGGGCCTGTCCGCCAACCCGCTCGACGTCGAGAACTGGTGGGAGGACCGGCCCGTCCGGGTGTGGGTGGCGCGTCGTCTGCACGACTACGCCCATCTGCCGCACGAGAAGGGGCCCGGTGTGCGGGCCTGGGTGCTCGCGGGCAAGGAGACCTCCCGCGGACCCGACAACGAACCGCTGGTCACCGACGCCCGGCCGATGTGCTGGATCGACCAGCAGGTGATCGACGAGGCGAAGGCGGAGGTGTCCCGGCAGGAGAACCCCTGGGGGCCGCTGCGTCGCAGGTGAGGCTCCCAGGGGGAGTAGGGGGCGCCGGCCGGGGGCGGCGCCCCTGGGCGGAGTGGTGTCAGCCGGAGCGCCGCCGGGCCGCCGCCCGCCGCTTCAGCGCACGCCGTTCCGTCTCGCTGGTCCCGCCCCACACACCGATGGACTGCCCCGTGTCCAGCGCCCACTGCAAGCACTGCTCCTGGACGGGGCAGCGTCGGCACACCGTCTTGGCCTGCTCCGTCTGCAGCAGGGCCGGGCCGGAGGTGCCGATCGGGAAGAAGAGCTCGGGGTCCTCGTGCCGGCAGGCAGCGTGGTCTCGCCAGTTGTCCATCGAAGTCACCTGCGATCGCAGTAGAAACGTGCCCGTTCGGATGCCTACTCCTTTTCGGGTCACCTGTCGACGCGTGGTGAAACAGCGCCGCCCCGGACACGCTCACTGCTCGCGCATGCCCCAGGGCGAGCCGTAGACGGTCAGCGGGCCCAGGAAGGGCGGGCCGGGAAGGCCTCCGGCCGAGCACGCCCGCGCTGGGCCAGGCGCCCGTGGCGAGGAGTTCGAGCGCGACGACGGAGTTGACGGCGGTCTGCCGCACCACGGCCTGAGAGCCGTACTCCGTCATGGACCACTGGTTGTCGGCCACGTGGTAGACGTACACCTCGCGCGGCTTGCCGCCCCGCACGCCCCGCACCACCGCAGGCTCGGTCTGGCCCCGGACGCCGACCCGAGCACGCGCTAGCGGCACTTCCGGGACATGGACGACCCGACGCTCGCCATCGGCGACGCGCTGACCGGGCAGGCGCTCCGCGGCTGGGCGCCGGCGGGGGAGTGGCGGGCGGGCCTACGGGCCGTCGGGCCGCGCATCCACGCCGCGTACCTGGAGCATCCGCAGGCGGCCGTGCTCACCGCGAGCCGCGTCTCGGGCCGGGTCCACGAACTCGCGGCCGACGAGACCCTCCTGGACATCCTGCGCACGGCGGGCTGCCCGGTGCCGGACGCCGTGCGCGTCTACCACGCCTTCGCCGACACCACACTGGCCTTCGCCGCGCTCGACGCCGCATCCCCGGCCCTGCCCAGAGCCTCGCTGCGGGCCGACGAGGAGATGTGGTGCTCGACGTACGCCCGCCTGCCCGCCACCACCCATCCCCGCATCGCGGAGGCGGCACCCGTGCTCGCCACCCGCATACTCACGAGCGCCTATCCGACGGCCCTGGACATGCTGCGGGACAGTGCGGCCGCCCGGCTGGACAGTGTCCGGGAGTAAGCGTCACGCCCGCAGTGCCTCCCCGGCGGTCGCCGTCACCGTCTGAGCCACCTGCGCCAGCGCGGGCGAGTCGAGCTTCCACTGCTGCCAGTACAGCGGCACGTCCACCGTCCGGCCCGGGGCGAACCCGACCAGCCGTCCGGTGCGCAGCAGCGGGTCCGCCTGGGCCTCGGGCACCAGGCCCCAGCCCAGTCCGGCGGCCACGGCCTCGACGAAACCCTCCGAGGTCGGCACGTAGTGCCGCAGCGCGCTCGCGCTGCTCCGTCCCCGGGTGAGCCGGCGCACGAAGCCGTCCTGGAAGTCGTCCCGCCGGTCGAAGGCCACCACGGGCAGGTCGGGGAGCACCTGTTCCAGCGGCCCGTCGAGGTGGCGCGCGGCGAATTCCGGCGCGGACACCAGGATGTAGCGCATCCGCCCCAGCGACCGGACGGAACAGCCCGGCACGGGAACCGGCGACGAGGTCACCGCGGCCATCACCACCCCTTCCCGCAGCAGCGCCGCCGTGTGGTCCTCGTCCTCGCGGCGCAGTTCGAAGTAGAGCCGCAGCTCCTCCGGTACGCGCGTGAGCACCCGGAGGAACCAGGTGGCCAGCGAGTCCGCGTTCACCGCCACCGAGATCCGGGTCGGCTCCCCGGTCCCGCTCAGTCCGAGTTCCGCGTACGCGTCGCGCTCCAGCCGCGCCACCTGCCGGGCCAGCCGCACCAGCACCTCGCCCGACTCGGTCGGCCGCACCGGCTTGGTCCGCAGCAGCAGCACCCGCCCCGTGCGCTGCTCCAGCGCCTTCA
Source organism: Streptomyces azureus (assembly GCF_001270025.1). NCBI lineage: Bacteria > Bacillati > Actinomycetota > Actinomycetes > Kitasatosporales > Streptomycetaceae > Streptomyces > Streptomyces azureus. Next base: position 22,251 of record NZ_DF968240.1, read on the forward strand.
CGCGCTGACTGATCGCCGACGGCGTCACATGCAGCGCGGCCGCCGCCGCGTCGAACGTCCCCTCGTCCACGACCGCGAGCAGGGTCCGCACCTGGTCCAGAGGCAGATCAGTCATCATATCCGCTAACGATACGTAAGAATCTTTAGCTGTACCTGGGACGAGCGTGTCCGTAGCGTCACGGCCATGACCAGCACCTTCACCGCCGCAGCCGCGGGATTCGGCACCGGCCTGTCCCTCATCGTCGCCATCGGCGCCCAGAACGCCTTCGTCCTGCGCCAAGGGGTCCGCCGCGAGGCCGTCCTGGTTGTCGTCGGCATCTGCGCCCTGTCCGACGCCGCCCTCATCACGCTCGGGGTCGGCGGTGTGGGCGCGGTGGTGGTGACGTGGCCGGGCGCGCTGACGGTGATCGGCTGGATCGGCGGCGCGTTCCTGCTGTGCTACGGCGCCCTGGCCGCCCGACGGGTGTTCCGGCCGGACGGCGGCGCGCTGCGCACGGACGGGGCGGCGGCAGGGTCGCGGCGCCGGGCGGTGCTCACCTGCCTGGCGATGACCTGGCTCAACCCGCACGTCTACCTCGACACCGTGTTCCTGCTCGGCTCCGTCGCCGCCGACCACGGCCCGCTGCGCTGGACGTTCGGTCTCGGTGCCGTGCTGGCCAGCCTGTGCTGGTTCACCGCCCTCGGCTTCGGCGCCCGGATGCTCGGCCGTTTCCTCGCCAAGCCCGCAGCCTGGCGGGTCCTGGACGGCCTGGTCGCCGCCACCATGATCGTGCTCGGTGCCGTGCTCGTCGCCGGAAGCTGAGACCGGCCGCTGCGCGCTGGGCGACCGGTGCGATAGTGATCCCCGCCCAGAAAGATGTAGCGGACATCGGGGAAGCGGCGAGTGGACAGCGAGAGCAAGACGGCACAGCAGGACCCGGAGCCGCACGCGCCCCGGCGGCGCGGCTGGCGGCGCTGGGCCATGGACACCCGCCCCCTGCGCCGTCCCGCCTACCGACGGCTGTGGGGCTCGACCATCGTCACGGCCGTCGGCAGTCAGCTCACCGCCGTCGCCGTGCCCAAGCAGATCTACGACATCACCGGCTCCTCGGCTTGGGTCGGCGCCGCGAGCCTGGCCGGCCTGGTGCCGCTGATCGTGTTCGCGCTGTGGGGCGGGGCGATCGCCGACACCATGGACCGGCGCAAGCTGCTGCTGATCACCAACAGCGGCATCGCCGTCACCTCGCTGCTCTTCTGGCTCCAGGCCTTCACCGGCCTGGAGTCGGTGGCCGCGCTCATGGTGCTGCTCGCCGTGCAGCAGGCGTTCTGGGGCCTGAACGCACCGGCCCGCAACGCCTCCATCGCCCGCCTCGTCCCCGAGGACGAACTGCCCGCAGCCAACGCCCTCGGCTCGACGGTGATGCAGACCGGCCAGGTGGCGGGTCCGCTGCTCGCCGGTGCCCTCATCCCCGTCGTCGGGCTGCCCGAGCTGTACCTCGTCGACGCGCTGGCCCTGTGCGTGACGGTGTGGGCGGTGTACCGGCTGCCGTCGCTGCCGCCCCTCGGCACGGCGGCCCGCCGCGCGGGTGTGAAGGAGATCGCCGCCGGATTCCGTTACATCTCCGGGCACACCGTGCTGCTGCTGTCCTTCCTCGCCGACATCATCGCCATGGTCCTCGGCATGCCCCGGGCCCTGTTCCCGCAGCTCGCCGCCCAGACCTACGCGCCGTACGGCGAGGGGCTGGCGCTCGGTCTGCTGTTCGCGGCGATCCCCATCGGTGCTGTGCTCGGCGGACTGTTCTCCGGAACCTTCTCCCGGGCCCGCCGGCACGGCTGGATGGTCATCGGGTCGGTGGTCGTCTGGGGTGCGGCCATCACGGGCTTCGGGGTGAGCGGCAATCTGTGGGTGGGGGTGGCGTTCCTCGCCGTGGCCGGGGTGGCCGACATGGTGTCGATGGTCTTCCGCGGGGCGATCCTGCTGTCCGCCGCGACCGACGAGATGCGCGGGCGCATGCAGGGCGTCTTCACCGTCGTCGTGGCGGGCGGCCCGCGCCTCGCCGACGTGCTGCACGGCACCGCGGGCTCCGCCTTCGGCCCCCGCACCGCCGTCGCGGGCGGCGGACTGCTGGTGGTCGCCCTGATGCTGGCGCTGGCCGCGGCGGTCCCGGCGCTGCGGCGCTACCGCGTCTGATGCCTCACAGGGCGCCTCGCCGGTGCAGCGTGTACTGCTCCATCAGCTTGCCCCGGGTCATCTCCAGCCGGTGCGCGAGCACCTCGGCGACGTTCCGCACCAGCATCAGCCCGAGCTCCGGATCCTCCTCGCACAGAGCCAGCACGGCCCTCGCGTCGAACTCGTAGGCCCGTACGGGGCTGAACGCCACCGCGCCGAAGTCCCAGGTGTACGGCGGGAACAGCCAGGACCAGCCGAGCAGGTCGCCCGCGCCGAGGCTGGCCACGGTCACCCGCTGGAGCGAGTTCACTTGCTGGTCCAGGGAGACCGCGCCGGAGCGGATGACCCAGAAGCGGTCGGCCGTGCCGCCCGCCTCGAAGATCCGGGCGTCCTCGGGGAAGGACACCTCCCGGGCGAGCGTCATCAGTCGCTGCCGCTGGGGCGGAGGCAGGGCGGTCAGGAGTTTGATCGCTTTGGTCATGCGGAGCTCCTCGCCGGGCGGTCGGCTTCCGGTGGTTTCCCTACGCCCATTTCAGCCGCTGCCGGGGCCCCGGGCACCTCGGCGTGCGCAACTTTCCCGGGGCATGAAAAAGCCCTGGCTGGACGGGGGAGACCAGCCAGGGCCGTAAGCGGTGGTGCGGAGGACGGTGGGTCGACTCCGTCACCACGTATGAATGAACCGTAAACCATCGATGGGGCGTGCGCGCCCCCGGGACCGGGTTGCGTGACCCGTTTCACTTCAGTCCGCGTCCCCGGCGAGGACCCGGACCGTCTCCAGCTCCGGGTTCGTGGGGTCGGGCAGGTGCATGCCCGCGGCCAGTCCGGTCCGCAGGTACGCCAGCACCGGCTCGGTGAGGCGCTCACCCGGCAGGACGGCCGGGATGCCGGGGGGATACGGCGTGATCATCTCCGCCGCGACCCGCCCGGCGGCCCGCGCCACCGGCACGTCCTCCGCCGGGCCGAAGAACGCGTCGCGGGGCAGCACCGCCTGTTCCATCCGCAGCTCCGCCGGCGACGGCACCTCCACCCGCGGCGCCCGGGGCAGGTCCCGCGCGGTCTGCGCCAGGTCCCGCAGCGCCTCCAGCAGCTGCCCGGTCGTCTCCCGGTCGTCGCCGTGGGTGATCTGCGCGCCGATGCGCCGGTGGTCCACCAGGTGCGCGTCGATCTGCCGGTGCTCGCGCAGCCAGTCCGCCGCCTGGAAGCCCGTGATCCCGAGCCCGTCGAGGTCGATGACGCCGGGCAGCGGGTCGAGGTCGTCGGACAGGCCCGGGCCGCAGAAGTCGTCGCGGTCGTTGACGTGCAGCCCGTCGATCTCCTCGATGGCGCACCGGACCTCGGCCGCCAGAGCCAGCGCGCCGCCCATCAGCTCCTGGCCGTGCAGCGCCATCTGACGTCGCCAGCCGTCCAGACCCGCGAAGATCAGCACCGACGGGCTCGTGGTGCCCAGCAGGTCCGCGCGCATCCCCAGCAGCGCCGGCGGGACCAGATCACCCTGGAGATGGAAGACCGAGCCCTGCTCCAGACCGCTGCCCATCTTGTGGATGCTGGTCACGCAGATGTCCGCGCCCGCGTCCATCGCCCAGGAGGGCAGATCGGGGTGGAACGGCAGATGCGCACCCCAGGCCTCGTCCACGATCAGCGGCCGCGAGCGCCGGTGGCACACCTCGGCGACCGCCCGCAGATCCGCGCAGCCGCCGTACGGCGTGGGGCTCGTGACCAGCGCACCCCGTGCGTCCGGGTGGGCGTCGAAGGCCCGGTCGAAGTCCTCGGCGGACGGGGGATGGGCCAGGTGCCGTTCGGCGTCCCAGCGCGGCTCGATCCAGACGGGCTCGATACCGGAGATGATCAGCCCCGCCACCACCGACTTGTGGGCGTCACGCCCGATCAGCAGCTTCTCGTGAGGCCCGGCGACCGACAGCATCGCGGCCTTCACCGACAGGGAGCTGCCGCACGTGCTGAAGAACGTGTGCTCGGCGTGCACCGCGTCGGCCATCAGCTCCTGGGCGCGTTGCAGCACCCGCCCCCGGGTGAGCCGGTCGTCCAGACCGCCCGAGGCCAGCACGTCGCCGTGGAAGACCGCGTCACCCAGGACCTCCCGGACCGCGGGGTCGGCGCCGCGGGCCTGCTTGTGCCCGGGTGGTGTGAACGACAGGTGCCCCTTGCGGCGGTACGCGTCCAGGGCTTCCAGGACCGGTGCTCCGGTGTGGTCGACTGTCATGCGCACCGGGTTCCCGGCACGTGACCTCACAATCCGCCCGTGCCCGTCACCGGGCCGCGGCCCTCCTGGTCAGCCCTCCGCGGCGTGTTTGCCCGGAGTCACGATCTCGTCCAGCACCCTGAGCACCGCCTCGTAGGACATCTGCCGCACGGTCGCGTCCCGGGCTCCCTGTGGGTCGGTCGCGCCCAGTTCCTCGCTCCTGCTCCGCCATGTCCGTTCCTCGTGCACCGCGCAGGCCCTCGCGCGCTGGATGCGCCGCAGCAGTTCGTCGGAATCCACCACATCGGTCATGGACACCGCGTACCCCGAGGACGCGTGGTGATGGCATCGATTCACGGTCGTTGGCATCGATTCACGGCCGTCCCGGAACTCCCAGGGGCCTTTTCGGGCTCTTTTTCCGGCAGTGGGGCGGACCGAGGTTTGCAGGTGCGGGGAGAGGTGAGCCGAACAAGGAGACCTGCGGTGCTCGCGCGATACGCGCCCCGAAAGCCGCGGGCGGTGGAAGGGAACACCGAACAGCGGGTCCGTGAGCCCACGGCGTGCCCGGGCGCGCGGTCCGGACCCGGCTCATGTCCTGACCGAGCAGGGAGCTTAATGATGTGCGAGGAGCACATGATCGAATCGGTATTCGAACCGCCCGGTGTGAACCGGGCCCGGCCGTGCAAACCCGCCGAGGCACGCCGGGCCGTGGAGCGCGCCGTGGCCGAGCGCTGCCGCACCACCCACACCGCGTGTGACGCGAACGCCCTGTCCGACGCACTGCTCGTCGCTTCGGAGCTGACGACCAACGCGATCCTGCACGGCGGCGGAGTCACCGACTTCCGGGTCGACATCGACGGCCCCGGCGTACGTCTCTCGGTGAGCGACCGCAGCGACGAACTGCCGGTGACCGCGCCGCCCACCGATCCGCACGGACGGCTGCGGCACGGCGGTCACGGCTGGCCCATCGTCTGCCGGCTCTCCCGCGACGTCCGCGTGTCCGACCTGCCCGCCGGCGGCAAGTGCATCACCGCCGTCGTGCCCCTTTCCTGAACGCCCGTGTACCGGTTCCCTCCAGATCGCACAGCAAAGTGGAGTTTGTTCCACCGGGGGCAGGGCAGACGCAATCTCGTGCTTCGGACCGGAGGCGCGCCAGCGGGAGCGGTATGCATGACTGCCCCGGAGGCCCTCCAGGCGATCCGGGCAGCGACCGTCCCGCGGTAAGTCCCTGAGATCATCGTTGTTCAGGAGCGAATCCGCATGCTCATCGAAACGCCCACCAACCGTCCCGGCACGCCCGAAACGACGACCACCGCCACCCGGCGGCGGCACGACGACGCTCCCGACACCGCGGCCCTCTTCGCCCGGCTGGCGGAGATGGAGGAAGGGCCCGACCGGGAAGCCGTCCGCGACGAGCTCGTGACGCTGTGGCTGCCCATGGCCCACCGCATCGCAGGCCGCTTCCGCGACCGCGGAGAGTCGATCGAGGACCTCCGGCAGGTTGCCGCCCTGGGGCTGGTCAAGGCCATCGACCGGTTCGACCCGAGCCGGGGAGCCTTCGAGAGCTACGCCGTCCCCACCATCACCGGCGAGGTCAAGCGGCACTTCCGGGACCGCATGTGGGCCCTGCGGGTCCCCCGCCGTGTGCAGGAACTGCGCAACAAGGTGCGGGTGGCACGCCGTGAACTCACCCAGAACCCGGGCAGCCCCGAGCCCTCCGTGGCGGACATCGCCGCCCACACAGGCCTGAGCGAGGAAGAGGTCAACGCCGGGCTCGAAGCCCTGGAGAGCTTCAGCACCCTGTCGCTGGACGCCGAGCTCTCGGCCGACGACGACGGCTACAGCCTCGCGGACACCCTCGGCGCGGCCGACTCGTCCTACGACGTCGTGGTCGACCGCGAGTCCGCCAAGGAGGGCCTGCGCCGCCTGCCGGAACGCGAACGGGCCATCCTCTACATGCGTTTCTTCGAGGACATGACACAAAGCCGCATCGCCGACCACCTGGGCATCTCCCAGATGCACGTCTCCCGCCTCATCAGCCGCAGCTGCGCCCGCGTGCGCGACGAGGTCCTGGGGCAGCGGACGGGCACCCGCGGCACCGACGGCACCTCCGAGACGGCCTGACCACCCGACCCCAGAGGAGCGAGGAATCAATGCTGATGCCCCACCCCGCCGTGCTGCGCCGCCTCGTCAACGAGTACGAGGTACTGTCGGCCGCCGTGGCAGCGAGCGAACAGGCCGATCCGAGCACACGGCTACACGACCTGGCGTACACGTTGTGCGTGTCCACCGGCACCCGGGACGTCGAGCGCGCCCTGGAGGTCGCTCACCAGTGGCTCGCGACCGCACCCGCACCGGTCCGCGAGATCACCCCGTCGACGGTCATCGAGAGGCGCATGGCGACCCCGGAGCCCGCGTGATCCGAGTGTGCGCGTGACATGACGGGGAAGGCGTGGCAACGCGGGGGCCCGGCCGACGGCGGCAACCGCGGCCGGGCCCCCTCATGTCACGCCACCGAGACCGGGGAGTTCCATGTCCACAGCGGGACCGGCAGCCGCCGACGACGACAGCGAACTGGAGCGCCTGCGCGCCGAGGTGCGCGACCTTCGTGCCAGGGCTCGCGTGTACCCGCTCATCTCCCAGGCACAGGGCATGCTCCAGGAGCGGTACGCGCTGCCCGACGGGGAGAGCGCCTTCGCGCTGATGCAACGGGCGTCCCAGCGGTACAACGTCAAGCTGCGGACCCTGGCGGGGTTCCTGGTGACCGCACCGTGCCCCGACCGCCGGGAGCGGCTGTGGTTCCCGAGCCGCGTCCGCCGACCGGAACCCGCCCTGACCTTCACCTCGGCCCCCCGGTCCGGGTCCGGCAGCCGCGGTGCCGTCCTGAAGGCCGTGCTGAGCCACGCCCTGGCGGTGACCGGCGCCGACATGGGCAACGTCCAGCTCACCGGCCGGGCCCGCGGCGGCCTGCGCATCGAGGAGCACACCGGACACCCCCCCCCGAGTTCGTCGACTTCTTCGCCCACGTCGGCGACGACGGAACCGCCTGCGCGCGGGCCGCCCGCGACGTCGCCCCGGTCACCGTGCGGGACGTGGAGAGCGACCCGCTGTTTCAGCGAACCGGCGCGCCAGGCCATCCTCGCGGCGGGCAGCAGAGCCTGGCACAGCGTCCCGCTGACCACCGCGTCCGGACTGTGCGTCGGCATGGTCTCGGCCCACCTGGACCGGCCCGTCCAAGGGCTGACGACGGCCCAGGCCAAGGCCCTCGACACCGTGGGCGGCCAGGCGGGCCGGTGGCTCGCCTGGCACGACCACACGGTGGTCCTGGACGCCCTTGAGCATCTGCACGCCCTCGGCCGCGCCGGCCGGGGATCGAGCTTCCGGCGGTCCTGAATCGGACGTGGCAGGCCCCCGCTGTGACCGGAATCCCCTGGTCCGGCGGCCGTGGCGGGTGTGGGGTGGCCCGGCCGGGGCATCCGGAGTGCCGGGAGGTCGACATGAACATGAGTGCGATGGCGCAAGGCGGTCGGATCCGGGCCCGGCGAGCGGCGCGGGGTTCGGTGACCGAGGGGGCGGCACGGGCGGGTCTGGCCGCCCGGGGTGTGATCTATCTGCTCGTCGGGGCCCTCGCCCTGCAGATCGCCTTCGGCGACACGGGCGAGCAGGCCGACCGCGGGGGAGCCCTGGCCGAACTGTCGCAGAAGCCGTTCGGCGCGGTGATGCTGTGGGCGCTGGGCATCGGCCTCGTCGGCATGGCCCTGTGGCGGCTGTCCGAAATGCTGTTCGGCTCCGTCGGTCAGGACGGCCGCAGTGCACGCAAGCGGCTGCTGGCGACGGCCCGCTTCGTGTTCTACGTCTTCGTCGCCTACTCCGTGCTGTCGTTCGCGGCGAACCGCGGCCAGAGCGGCGGCGGTTCCAGCGACCGGCAGTCCCAGGACGCCACCGCCAGGGCACTGGAGATGCCCGCAGGCCAGTGGCTGGTCGGCGCGGCCGGCCTCGCGATCGTCGCGGTCGGCGGGTGGATCGGCGTACGGGCGGTGCTCCGCAAGTACCAAGACAAGCTCCGGCTCGGGCAGATGAGCCCCCGGACACGGCGCCTGGTGGACGTCACCGGCGTGGCCGGCGGCGCTGCCCGCGGGCTGGTGTTCGCAGTGGCCGGCGTCTTCGCCGTCCGCGCTGCGGTCGACTACGAACCCGACCGGGCCAAGGGCCTGGACGACACCCTGCGCAGTTTCGCCGACACGCCCCTCGGCCCCTGGCTGCTGGTCTGCGTCGCGGCCGGGCTGGTGCTGTTCGGGGTGTTCTCCTTCGCCATGGCCCGCTGGCGCCGGGTCTGAGCCGCGTCATGCGGGGAACACGAAGCGAATGAGCGATTCCGAGATTCCGCATGGCGACGGCCGGCCCGTGGACGTGTACCTGGACCTCCTGCGCATCCGGATGGACACGGAGGACTACCGCCTCCTGATGCGCGTGGTGGAACCGGTCCTCGAGGCGATCGACGAGGAGCGCCTGTCCAGCCTCGACTTCGCACTCGACTCGGGGGCCAACGACGAACTGCCCCAGGAGGTCCGTGACGAGGTGGCCCTCGTCATCGCCACCGCCGTCACCGGCCGCCTGGACAACGAAGTGATCGAACTCGACGTCGACGAGACCGGCCCGGTCAGGATCGTCACGGACGCGTCCACCGCGTCCGACCCGGTCCGCCTCGGCGAGATCGCCGACTACATCAAGGAACGGCACCGGCAGACGGAGGAGCTGCGCGGCATCGCCGAGGTGAGCGGACTGCCCACCGACTTCTGAGCGGCCACGGCCCTCAGGGGTCCTTGCACTGTGCCCGCCCGGGTCGCGCGGCCTGGCACCGCACCTTCCGCGTTGCCGAAACGCCCACGTGGCTCCTCCCTCAAGCTCTCGGCTTCTCCCCCGAGTTCTCGGCTTCGCTCGAACAGGGGGACCCCCCACGAGCAGAGGGCCCCATCGAGGGCGCTCCGGCGCCTTGCGATGCACGGCACCAGACCACGCGACCTGATCGGGCGGGCATGGTGCAAGGACCCCTCAGGCCAGGGGTTCCGCCATCGGCACGCCCAGCGGCCGCGCGAGACCCACCACGGCCTCGTCCAGCCGCTCCAGATGCCGCAGCACGCGGTCGGTGATCCGGCCGTAGCGCGGTGTGCCGGCGTCGGACCCCAGCAGCGAGGCGATGCTCGGCCCGGTCTCGACCCGTGCGGCGGCGTGCTCGTCCGCGACCCGGGCCGCGATGGTCTCGATGTTGCGCACGGTGCGCCCCGCGGCCCCGCGCAGCCGTGGATCCGCCGCGATCGAGGGGTGCGTGGGCAGCAGCTCGGCGGTGGCCGCCAGCGTCCGCGCGTGGTACGCGCACGTCTCCAGCAGCGCCACCACGTACCGGGCCGTGTGGCGCCGGGCCCGCAGCGGCGTGACCGGATGGGTCAGCGGCTGCGTGGCGGCCCGCAGGTCGGCCAGTGCCTGGTCCAGGTCGCGTGCCTTGTCCAGCAGCTCGTCCGCCGGTCCGCCGCTCAGCTGGCCGACCGCGGCCTCGGTGACCTCGGCCAGCCGGTCCAGGACGGTGCCGAGCAGCTCGTTCGTACGGCGGTCGGTCCGCACCGGCAGCACCAGCGCCGCCGCGACCACCCCACAGGCGGCACCGAGCGCCGTCTCCTCCACCCGCAGCAGGAGCACGTCGAGGCTGTAGGTGTGCAGCAGCGTGTACAGCAGACCCAGCATCGCCGTCACGAAGAACGACATCAGCGTGTACGACAGCGGCGCCACGTAGAACATCGCGAAGATCAGCAAGAGGACCAGGCCGAACGCCGTCCAGGTGTGCTGTCCGACCAGACCCGCCAGGATGATGCCCGCCACCACGCCGAACACCGTGCCCAGCAGCCGGCGGTAGCCCTTGACGAGGATCTCGCCCGTCGAGGCGGTGTTCAGGAAAACGATCCAGCACGTCAGCACCGCCCAGTACCACCGCTGCGTGGACAGCAGCTCGCCGCCCACGATCGCCAGCGTCGAGCCGACGGCGACCTGCACTGCCGCGCGCGTGGTGGGCCGCCGCAGCCCTGTCTCCTTCTCCTCCGCCGGCTCCTCGCCGCCGTCGATCGCGGCGTCCTCCGCGTCCAGTTCCTCACGGGAGCGGGCCGTCGCGGGGGTGTCGTCCGACTCGTCCTGCGGGCCGTCCAGCGCGATCCGCAGCCCCAGCACCGAGCGAGCGGCCTCGCCGATGCCCCGGAACGCGTCCTGCACGGCGGCGGGCGCGGGCGGCAGGTTCTCCTCGTCCCGGTAGCCGAGGAGACGGTTGCGCACATGGGCCAGGGCGGTCCCCGATTCGCCGCTCCCGGCCCGCAGCACGAGAGCGCGCAGCGCCTGGAGATCACGGCGGAGCGTGGCGGTGGCCTCGTCCGGCGCGGCCGGCTGCCCCACCGACGGCGCGGGAGCGCCCGGCAGGTGCAGGGTGAGCGTGTCGGCCCGTTCGGCGCTGCGGGAGGTCAGCAGCAGCAGACCGAGCCGCTCGGCGGCGATCTCGGCGTCCGCGATACGGCGCTGCACGAGACGGGCCGCCGACTCGTCCGGGGTACCGTCCTCCAGCTGCGCCTGGATCATCATCGCCGTCTCGTGCAGCCGCGCCGTGCCCTCGCGCACGGCCTCCAGGGCCTTGTCCATCTCGTCCGGGCCGGCGTCGAGAAGGTCGAGCTGCGCGGACACCAGCTGGGCCAGCCGGGCGCGGAAGGCCAGGCGCAGCCGCAGCAGGACGCCCGTGGGGGTGGCAGGCACGATCGCGAAGCGCAGTACGGCACTGGAGCAGAACGCCAGGGCGATGGCACCGCACAGCGGGGGCAGCGAGGAGACCTCGGCGCCGACGAACAGGGACAGGAAGTAGACCTGGAAGCCGATCAGCCCGAGCGCGGTGCCGCGGTCGCCGAACCGGCGGCCGTAGACCGCGCAGAAGATGAGGACGACGAAGAAGACGTCACCGACGTACAGACGCGCGTTGAGCACCGCGCCCAGCGTCACGGAGACCAGCGCCACCGGAAGGCCCAGCGCCAGCGTCACGGCCTGCGCGCCGAGCTGCTTCTCCCTGATGGCGAAGGTGGCGACCATCGCCGCCATGGCCCCCGCCACCAGCAGGTGCACATCGGCCCCGAGCAGGGCGAGCACGGCCAGCGTGAGGGCGATGGCGCCGACCGTCCGCAACCCGGCCGTCAGACGCAGCAGCCCCGGGTCGGACGCCGCGATCCGGTCCCGCAGTCGTGCCCGCACCGAGCGTCCCGCTGCCCTCACGCCGCCGCACTCTCTTCCGACTCACACCAAGATCCGCACCTCAGCATGACATGCCACGAGCGGAAGGCCCTCTCCGGCCCGGTCCTACTCCTGCCGGGCGGTTCCCTCGACGTGTGCCCGCACCTGCTCCGGCGTCAGATAGGCGTCGGTGTACTCGAAGTCCTTCAGCCTGGCGGCCTTGCGGGCCTGGAACCCGGTCCGCACGAAGTCGTCGCCGGCGACCGCGTTGAGGAGCCAGTTCGTCATCACCCGGGTCTTGGCGACGTTGGTGCGCAGCGCCGACCAGTGGTAGCCGCGTGCGACGGCCTGGGCGGGCACGCCGCGCAGTTCGATGCCCAGCGGCTTGGAGACCGCGTCGGTGCCGCCGAGGTCGACGACGAGCCCGAGGTCCTTGTGGACGTACGGCCGCATCGGCCCGCCCCGCAGCGACGCGATGACGTTGTCTGCGACATGCCGGCCCTGGCGCAGGGCATGCTGCGCCGTGGGCGGGCACATCGCCCCGTCCCCCTTGGCCAGGTCGGGCACGGCGGCCGAGTCGCCGAGCGCGAACACCCCGTCGTTGCCGGGCAGGTTCATCTCGGGGGCGACCGCGAGCCGCCCCTTGACGGTCTCCGCGCCCAGCGTGGCGATGAGGGGACTGGCGACCACCCCGGCCGTCCAGATGAGCGTGCGGGTCGGGATCACCCGCCCGTCGGTGAAGGTGACCTCCTCCGGGCCCGCCTTCGCGATGGAGACGCCGAGGGAGATCTCGATGCCCCGCCGGCGCAGGATCTCCTGCGCGCTGCTGCCGAGCTTCTCGCCGAGCTCCGGCATCAGCTTCGGCGCGATGTCGATCAGATGCCACTTGATCAGGCCCGGGTCCAGCCGCGGGTAGCGCTTCACGGCGGCGTGCGTCAGCCGCTGGAGGCACGCCGCGGTCTCGGTGCCCGCGTAGCCGCCGCCGACCACCACGAACTGGAGCCGCGAGGCCCGCTCGACCGGGTCCTGGCTCGCATCGGCCAGGTCCAGCTGCGAGATGACGTGGTCACGGATGTACGCAGCCTCGGCGAGCGTCTTCATCCCGAACGCGTGGTCCGTCAGCCCCGGGATGTCGAAGGTCCGGGTGATGCTGCCGGGGGCCAGCACGATGTAGTCGTACGGCTCGTTGACGATCTGGTCGGTGATCGTGCGGATGACGCAGACCTTGGACTTCAGATCGACGCCGATGGCCCCGCCCGGAATGATCCGCGTGCGGTACTTCTTGCTGCGGCGCAGCGAGACGGCGATCGACTGCGGCGTCAGCACGCCGGAGGCGACCTGGGGGAGCAGCGGCAGGTAGAGCTGGTAGGCGAACGGCGTCACCAGCGTGACGTCGGCCTCGTCCGGGGAGAGTTTCCGTTCCAGACGGCGGACGCACTCCACGCCGGCGAAGCCTGCGCCAACCACCAGGATCCTGGGTCGTGTCACGGTGTTCATCCCTTCCTGCGGCTCCAGGCGGTCTGCCTCGAACGCCTATCGACTGCCCCTGGATCGCTGGTTCGCACCCCATTGATCCCACCGCGTCTTGGACCGGCACGCCAGTCGGACGCGGCAGGCAGACGAACGCGTCGATCACCACCATGCCCGCCCCGTGGCCGAAAAGCACCAGGCGGGAGTGAAGAACGCGTGCACACACGGTCGGCCGGCCTGCCGTCAGGATTCGGCGTCCCCTTGGAGATGACACAGCAGCAGACACACGTCGTCGTCGCGCTCCGAATCACTCAGCAGCGGATGCAGGATCCGGTCCGCCGAGCCCTCCAGGTCCGCGTCCAGCTCCGCCGAACGGAACCCGCCGAGCGCCGAGGCCAGCCGCTCGATGCCCGGGTCTATCCCCTGCGCGCGCCGTTCGACCAGCCCGTCCGTGTAGAGCGCGAGTGTGGAGCCGGGCGACAGACGGACCGTGTGGTCGCCGATCTCCTGGGTGAGGGGGATGCCCAGCATGGCGCCGGGTTTGGCGTCGAGGGTGCGCACGGTGCCGTCGGGCAGCCGCAGCACCGGCGGCGGATGGCCCGCGGCGGCCCAGGTCAGCGTGGGCTCGTCCGGGTGGAGCCGGGCGATGACGGCGGTGGCGTACAGGTCCGGCTGGAGATGGTGCAGGAACCGGTGCAGCCGGGTCAGCAGCCGGCCCGGGCTGTCGCCGTCGACCGCGTACGCCCGCAGCGCGGTGCGCAGCTGGCTCATCATGACGGCCGCGTGCAGACCGTGCCCGGTGACGTCGCCGACGACGGTGATGAGACCGCCGTCCCGCTGGGGGAACGCGTCGTACCAGTCACCGCCGATGTTCAGACCGTGCGTGGCGGGCAGATAGCGCGCGGCCAGGCTGAGACCCGGCGTGGCCGGCAGATCCGTGAGCAGGGCGCGTTGCAGCGTCTCGGCGATGTCGCGGTTGTGCTCGAAGCGCCGGGCGTTGTCGATCGCGATGCTGGCCCGCCGGGTGAGCTCGATCAGCATCACCGCGTCGTCCGGGTCCCAGCGCGCACCGGGCGGCGACAGGGTCAGCACCCCCAGCGGCGCCCGCCGCGTCGGCAGCGGAACGCACAGCATCGGCCGCGCGGGATCCAGCGCGGACGGCGGCTGGTCGTCGACGCCGGGCAGGCCGCCGGGATGGTCGGCCGCGTACTGCGGCCGCCCGGTCCGGGCAGCGACCACGGCGGCGGCCGGATGCGGAGCCGACCGGTGCTTGTCGTCCTCGTTGTCGAACAGCCAGACGTCGACACTGCGGGCGTACTCAGGCACCAGCAGGTCCGGCAGCCGGCGCACGATCTCCTCGTGGTTGAGCGAGGCCGTCAGCACGGCGCTCGCGTCCGCGAGGAACGTCAGTCTGCGGCGGGCGCTCTCCGCCTCGTTGCGGGCCCTGCGCTCGGCGGCGAAGGCCTCGCGCTGGGCCCGGCCCGCCGCGTCCAGCTCGGCGTGCAGCGCCAGGACGCCCTGGTTCGTCTGGTGCAGTTCCTCGCGGTGGAAGGCGACCAGATCCTCCTGCTCGCCGAGCTTGTCCAGCACCACGGCCGTGTCCTCGTCGGCGCCGAGCAGCGCCTCCGCGAGGGCGGCGGGATCGTCCTCGACGGCGCCGCCCTCCGTGGCCCGGGCCGCCTCGGGGCAGGGGACCGTGACCTCCCACGGCGGCTCCCCGGCGGCGGCGGACGCGTCCGGCGACGGCGTCACCACGGCGTGCAGCAGCCCCTCCTCGGCGGGGGACCCGGCCATGTCCAGGGTGAGCAGCCAGGTGCCGCCCTTGGTGAGGCACTGCCGCAGGTGGGCGCTGAGAGCGGCGGCCAGCCTCGTCCGTTCGACGGTGGGCACACCGTACGCGGCGGCCAGGCGCGCGAGGGCGATGCGGGCGCGCGCCGCATCGGTGACGGTGGTGATCTGCCAAGTGCGCATCATGGGTGTTCCGGCGGGGTCGGAGTCAGCACGGCCACGGCGGTGTCGTCCCGCACCGGACGGGCGGGACTGCTCGCGTCACGTATCGCCAAGGCGGCCGTCACGGCCGGGTCGGCCGCGGGCAGACCGGCGTCGGACGGCGGCGTCCAGCGGCTGGGCAGGCCGTCGGTGTGCAGGACGAGCAGCCGGTCGGCCGCCCAGTCGGCCTCCTCCTCGCGGAGGGTGGTGGGCCGGTGCACGCCGACGATGCCGGGCCGCGACAGCAGCGGACGCCAGGTGCCGTCCGTGCGCAGCCGCGCCCCCACGTTTCCTATGCCGGCGAACCGCAACCGTCCGGCCCGCACATCGAGCTGGGCCAGGGCGACGGCCGCGCCCCGGGTGCCCTTCAGCGCGTCGTGGAGCCGTTGCAGCGACTCGGCGGGGGAGAGGTGAGCCCAGCGGTGCAGCGCCGCCACCGCCGCGGACGAGGCGCGGGCCGCCTCGGGGCCGTGCCCCAGACCGTCCGCCAGCATCAGCGTCAGACGGTCCCCGGAACGCACCCATGCCCAGGCGTCACCCGAGTACTCGGCTCCGCCGTAGGGGATGTTCACGCCTCCGGCGCGCACGCCGGCGACGGGCAGGGACCGGTCGCCCGGAACACCGGACCGCTCGTCACGCCCCGGTGCGCCGGGGCCCCGCACGTCGCCGCCCGGAACGCCCGAGACATGCTGGGAACCGGGCTCGTTTTCGACGGCACCACTGTGCCCGGGCACGCTCCCAGTGGGCCCGGCGAACCCCGGTGAGCCGCCGGGCACCGCCGCGTGCCCCGTCAGGGCGCCGCACGCCACGGCTCCCACGGGCGCGTCGCCGCCCCGTGAGGCACCGTCCGGCCACCAGCCGCCGGTGGAGGCCCCGCCCTCGGACCACGCCGGGGTTCCGGGAACAGCCGTCCCATCCGCCGGACCTCGGCCGCCCGACACCACGTCGGCCCCCACCCGCGCGGCCGGACCGCCGCCACCCCGGGGCGTGGTGCCCACGCGGGCCACCGTGACCGTGCCGCGGCCGGGCGTGCTGTGCAGGGTGAAGTCGTCGGCGAGACGCTGACAGGTGCCGAGGCCCGCGCCGAGCGAGCTGGTCGTGGAGAAACCGTCGCGCAGGGCCGCCGGTACGTCAGCAATGCCCGGGCCGTGGTCGATCGTGGCGATCTGTACGACCCGGGACTCCGCACGACCCTCCCGCGGCGCCGGCGGCGCCACCACCTCGATGAGCACCTGACCACCCTCGGCGTGCTTGAGCAGATTCGTCGCGAGCTCGGTCGCGACCAGCGCGGCGGCCGCGGTGCGCCGCTCGTCGAGACCGGCCAGCGCGGCCGCGCCCTCCGCGGCGACCCGCGCGTCGCGCACCCGCGTCGAGTCGCGCACCGGGACGTCCCACACGCGCGGCATCAGGCCTCCTCGCGGGGCCGCGGCGGCTGGGCCACCCAGCAGGTCACCCGCACGGTGGTGCCGTCGCCCGGCGTGCTCTCGATGTCGAAGTCGTGCACCAGGCGCCGCGCGCCGCTCAGCCCCATCCCCAGCCCGCCGCCGGAGGTGTAGCCGTCGCTGAGCGCCTGGTCCAGGTCGGCGATGCCCGGCCCCTCGTCGGTGAAGGCAAGCCGGAGCCCCTGCGCACCCCCGCTGCTGAGGTGCGTCGCCTCCATCTGTCCGCCACCGCCGTGCACCAGGGTGTTGCGGGCCAGCTCGCTGGCCGCCGTGACCAGCTTGGTCTGCTCCACCAGGCCGAAGCCGAGCCGGGCCGCGGCCTGCCGCACGTGCTGTCGCACCCACACCAGGTCCATGTCCGACCGGATGGGCAAGCAGGCCTCCACGCCCGCGGCAGTGTGCATCACGGACTCTCCTGACGCGGGCCGCCCGGGCGGTACGCCGGGATCTGCTGCGAGAGGAGCTCCATGCCCGCCTCCGTGCTGAGTGCCGTGGTCAGCCCGGGCAGGGTCAGGCCCAGTTCCGCCAGGGTGATGGCGACCGCCGGGCGCATGCCGGCCACCACGGTCCGCGCGGCCAGCAGCTTGGCCTGCGCGGCGATCTCGGCCAGCACCCGGCCGAGGAACGAGTCGACGATCTCCACACCGGAGATGTCGATGAGGACACCACGCACCCCGGTACGGGAGATGGTCTCCGCGAGATCCTGCTGGAGCTGCTGCGCCGTGCTGTCGTGCAGGTCTCCCTGGAGCGTGACCAGCAGGACGTCGCCGAGTCGGAGAACCGGCACGTGACCCGTGACGGGACGGGAGTACGCGTCGCTCACCGCTGGCCCGCACCCGGGTTCACGATGTCCGCGCCGAGCTCGTGCAGCGCGTAACCCAGCGCGTCGGCGAGGCTCGCCCGGGTGATCACGTCGAGGTCCAGACCGAGGTGGACGATGGTCTGCGCGATGGCGGGGCGGATGCCCGAGACGATGCACTGGGCGCCCATCAGCCGCGCCGCGGCGACCGTCTTCATCAGGTGCTGCGCCACCAGCGAGTCCACCGTCGGCACCCCGGTGATGTCGAGGATCGCGAACCGGGCGTGCTGGTCGACGACGGCGTTCAGCAGCGTCTCCATCACCACCTGGCTGCGGGCACTGTCCAGCGTCCCGATCAACGGCACCGCCACGACGCCGTCCCACAGCCGGATGACGGGCGTCGCCACCTCCATCAGCTGGAGCCGCTGCCGGTCGCTGAGTGCCTGCCACTCGCTCAGCGCCGTCTGCATGGCGACCAGCCGCAGGGTGCCCATCAGCACGGTGAGCGCGGTCGAACACGCCCGCAGATGCTCGGGTGGCGCCTCCTCCAGATCGGCGGCCAGCAGGTTCTCCACGGGCGGCCGCAGGGCGGCCAGCTCGCTGGCGACCTGGGTGTTCGACAGTCCGGCCCGCGAGCGGGCCGCGCCCATCCGGGCCAGCTGCTCGCGCACCCCGCTGAATCCCGCGGCGTCCGGGTCCTCCACCTGTTCCGAGTCGGCCACCTGGGCCAGTGCGTCCACGACGACCTTGCTCGCCTCCACCGCCTCGTCGCGCGAGACGGTGAACACAGTGCGGAACAGGGGCTCGTCCGCCCATCGCTGGGCGATCTGCTCACGCCTGCGGTGCAGGAAGTCCCTGACCTCGTGTGTCGGCATGGCGAGCTGTCCGTCCGCTTCGTGCTCCGGCACCTGGTTCTCTCCTCATCCGCGTTGCGTCGACCGAGCCCGCATCAGGCAACGGGACGGTGCTGTGACACTTGCCGGGCGACAACTCTAACCATGCGCCGACCTCGTACGACACCGGATCCGGCGCAACCGATGCGGTTCGGGACAACGGGGTTGGCCACCGCCCTCACCGGCGCGCGCAAGGATGAAACACCGTCCGGGCGGGGCGGAGCGAGGGCACCGGAACGCCCCGTCCGCTGACGGCGCGCCGGCCCGTCAGGCGCTCTGTGCCCCCGGCTCCTCGGGGGTGTCCGGCACCTCGTCGGCGCGGGCCAGAGCCTCGTCGACGCTCTCCGATATCGGCACCGTGATGCTGACGCCGGTCAGGTCGAGGACGCGCCGCACGGCCGGCGTCGGGCTGATGACGTGCACGCTGCCGGCGGTCCTGCGGGTCTCCTGGTACACCCGCAGGATGATGTTCATCCCGGACGAGTCCATGAAGGGGACGGACGAGAGGTCGAGCAGGAAGTGCCGTCGGCCGTGGTGGAGTTGGTTGGCCAGATGGGCCTGGAACTCGGTCGCGGTGTCGACGTCCAGGTAGCCGTCGACCGTGATCAGGGCCACGTCCTCCCGGGGCAGTTCGACTTCCACGGACAGCGGGTTCTGGGCGAGGGGCACGGGTACCTCCATCAAGTGCTACGGCCTGGGCAGATCACCTCTGTGGATGACCGCGGTGCGGGACGATGCCGGTCGTGGCGCGGGCTCTGCTGCTGTTTCTCACGTTCCTCCCTCCGCTACCGGGCTCCGAATTCCACCGCGCCCCCGCGATTACCCCGGAAACCGCCCTCCATGCCCCCCGGGTGAGGAACCCTGCCGAAGCCCGCCGCCGACGACGTACGGTGGTACGTGTGTGCGCCGAATGCGCTTGCGGCAGGAGGGTAACTGGCTGTGGAGCAGGATGGGCGGCAACCGCCCGCCGGGCTCTATGATCCGCACACCGTCAGGGAGGATGGAGCAGCGTGGCCATCGACAGAATCTGGTCGTACGCGCCGGACAGCGGTCACATCGAGGGGCAGGACCTGGCCGGTTTCACCGTCGCCGCGACCGATGGCACGATCGGGCACGTGGACCGCGAGGACGCCCCGCACGGCATGCGGCACCTGGTCGTCGACACCGGCGTCTGGGTGTTCGGCCGCAGCGTCCTGGTGCCGGCCGGAGTCGTCACCGGCATCGACACGCAGGGCCGGAGGATCACACTGGCCTGCACCAGGGCAGACGCCAAGGCGGCACCCCGCTTCCAGACCGACAGCGAGACCCGGGACCGGGGTTATCTCGCGGCCGTGGGCGACTACTACCACCGGCTGCCACCGCGCGCGACGGCTTCGGCATGACTGAGCCCTGAGCCGTTCACGGGCGCGCCGCGCCCGTGAACGGCTCAGGGCTCACCAGGGCAGGAACACGTGTACGTCCTTGCCGCGCTCGTCGCTCACCACGCTGACCTGGTCGCACAAGGTGTGGATCAGGTGCCAGCCGATGCCGCCGCCCCCGCTGCGCGGATCGAACGGGCGCGGAGCCGGCTCCGTGGAGCTGGTGTCGTGCAGGACCACATGCACGCCGTCGAAGGTCCGGCGCATCCGCAGCGCGAACGGACCCGGGGCGTACTGGACCGCGTTGGCGGCCAGTTCCGTCACCACCAACAGGATGTCGTCCCAGTACTCGGGGGCAGAGGGAGGCGAGGAGCGTGACAGATCACGCAGGAACTCCTCCGCGGCCAGCCGCGCTCCCGTCACGTCATGCGGCTCGCCCACGAAGCTGTTCGTGCGGCTCGGGATCTCCTCGGAGGTCAGTGCGTCATCCCCACGCGGCTCGGTTGACATATCGCCTTTCCGGCCCGGCGTCAGCAAGGGCTGTCGTCAGGGCTGTCGTCCTTTCTCTTGCGTCGCCACTGTTGCGTGTTCCCGAGGGGCCGAGGCCTACGCGTCCGGTTCCGTGCTCAGCGGAACACGTTGTCCGCCTCGTCCCAGTTCGATGGTTCGTCCCGGAGGCTCGGCCGCCCGGGACGCCTGCGTGACTCGTACATCGCGTCGATCTCGGACGCGTAGTGCCGCACGATCTCGTCCCGGCGCAGCTTCATCGAGGGCGTCAGCAGCCCGTTGGTCACGTCGAACGGCTCCGGCAGGACCCGGAACACCCGGATCGACTCCGACCGGGACACGGCGCTGTTGGCCGCGGCCACGGCACGCGCCACCTCCTCCCGCAGCGCGTTCTCCTCCCGCGCCTCGCGCATCTCTCCCTGAAGCGCCAGCGCCGCCCGCCATTGCGCCAGGAACTCCGGATCCAGCGTGATCAGGGCGCCGACACAGGGCCGGTTGTCGCCCACGACCACCGCCTGGTGGATGAGCGGGTGCATCCGCAGCCGCTGCTCCAGGGCGGCCGGGGCGACGCTTTTGCCGCTGCTGGTGATGATGATGTCCTTCTTGCGGCCGGTGATCGTCAAGTAGCCCTCGGAGTCCAGCTGTCCGAGGTCCCCGGTGGCCAGCCAGCCGCCGCGCAGCGCGGCCCGGGTGGCGGCCTCGTCACCGGCGTATCCCTGGAACACCGACGGGCCGCGCACCAGGATCTCCCCGTCCTCGGCCACCCGGATCTCCGTGCCCGGCAGGGCCTGCCCGACGGTCCCGGACTTCTCCCGGCCCAGCGGCTGCATCGTCACCCCGCCGCCGGTCTCCGTCAGGCCGTACCCGTCGTTCACGTAGATGCCGATGCCCTCGTAGAAGAGCGACAGGTCGCGGCTGAGGGGAGAGCCGCCGGACGTCGCCCGCCGCACGCGGCCGCCCAGCGCGGCCCGCAGTCTGCGGTACACCGTGCGCTCGTACAGGGCATGCTGGAGCCGCAGGTCGAAGCCGGGCCCGCGGCCCCGGCCCAGCCGCTGGCGTTCCAGGGCCCCGGCGAAGTCCCGCGCCGTCTCCGCGGCCCGCTCGAAGAGACCACCGTGGCCCCCCTGCTGGGCCGTGCGCAGGAAGTTCTTGTAGATCTTCTCGAAGACCGACGGGACCGCGTAGAAGTACGTGGGCCTGAAGGAGCGCAGCGCCGACGACAGTGCCTCCCCGCCCAGCTCGGCCTGGTGTCCCATCAGCAGGCCGCCGCGCAGGCACAGGCCCTGGATCATCAGCCCGTACACATGGGAGAAGGGCAGGAACGCCAGCACGGAGCCCTGCTCCCCGCGCGGTGCCGCCGTGTGCCCCCAGCCCGTCAGCAGCGTGTCGCAGGGGGCGGCCAGGTTGCGGTGGCTGAGGGCGCAGCCCATGGCGTGGCCGGACGTGCCGGAGGTGCCGGAGGTGTAGGCGATGACGGCCGTGGAGTCCGGCAGCACGATGCGGCGCATCGAATCGACCGTGGCCTGCGGGACGAACTCCCCGCGCGCGGTCAGTTCCTCCAGGGCGCCCGCGTCCAGCTGCCAGACGTGGCGCAGCAGCGGCAGCGACGCGCACACCGAGCCGACGGTCATGACGCCCTGCTCGTCCTCCACCACCACGGCCACACAGCCGGCGTCCCGCAGGATCCACTCGACCTGGTCGCGCGAGGACGTCGGGTAGACCGGGACGACCTCGGCACCCACGGCCCACAGCGCGTAGCACAGGACCGTCCACTCGTACCGGG
>NZ_DF968241.1:0-56568 GCF_001270025.1 Streptomyces azureus
CGGGGGTGTGCGGGGTGTGACGCAGGCGGTGGGTTCGGGGGCGTGCGCGGTGTCTGCTGGGTGCCCGGTGGGGACCTGCGCGGGCGGCTGCACAGCGCGTGTCCGGCGTGGTGTGCGCGGTGCGCGCTGCGGGCGGGCCCGGTGGCGGCCGTCGGGCGCACGACGCGCGTTCGGGACGGCGTGCGCGGTATGGCCCGGGCGGATTCAGGGGGCGTGCGCGGTGTCCCGCGGGCGGGCCTCGGGGCGGCTGCGCGGGCGGCCGCGCAAGCCATGTCCGGGACGGCAGCGAGCCCGTGTCCGGGACGGCACCT
Source organism: Streptomyces azureus (assembly GCF_001270025.1). Taxonomy (NCBI): domain Bacteria; kingdom Bacillati; phylum Actinomycetota; class Actinomycetes; order Kitasatosporales; family Streptomycetaceae; genus Streptomyces; species Streptomyces azureus. The sequence goes on from NZ_DF968241.1 coordinate 312, forward strand.
TCACAAGCTCATGTCCGCGGACGGCGGGAGCGCGGCGGCCGTGCCGTGACGCCCGTCGTACCGTCCGTAGCGTGGACCGGTGCCGCGCCCTGCCCGCCCGTCCCGTAGATTTCCTGGTGAGCGACCGGATCGACGCGAGGGGACGGACGGCGACGTGGCAGGGGCAAGGCAGGCCGTGGGCGAGGCCCGCAGGATCGTCGTCAAGGTCGGGTCCTCCTCGCTGACGACCGCGTCGGGCGGCCTGGACGCCGACCGCGTGGACGCGCTGGTCGACGTGCTCGCCAAGGTCCGCAGCGGTGGCGAGCGCGAGATCGTCCTGGTCTCCTCCGGCGCCATCGCGGCCGGCCTCGCCCCCCTGGGCCTGCGCCGCCGCCCCAAGGACCTCGCCCGGCAGCAGGCCGCCGCCAGCGTCGGCCAGGGCCTGCTGGTCGCCCGCTACACCGCCTCCTTCGCCCGCTACGGCGTCCGTGTCGGCCAGGTGCTCCTGACCTCCGACGACATGAGCCGCCGCGCCCACCACCGCAACGCCTCCCGCACCCTCGACAAGCTCCTCGCGATGGGCGCCTTCCCGATCGTCAACGAGAACGACACCGTCGCCACGGACGAGATCCGCTTCGGCGACAACGACCGCCTCGCCGCCCTGGTCGCCCACCTCGTCCACGCCGACCTGCTGGTCCTGCTGTCCGACGTGGACGGCGTCTACGACGGCGACCCCGGCAAGCCCGGCACCTCCCGCATCGCCGAGGTGCGCGACCCGTCCGAGCTCGCAGGCGTCGAGATCGGCAGCGCGGGCAAGGCGGGCGTCGGTACCGGCGGCATGGTCACCAAGGTGGAGGCCGCCCGGATCGCGGCCGCCGCCGGCGTGCCCGTCGTGCTCACCAGCGCCGTCCACGCGGCCGACGCCCTGTCCGGCCAGGACACCGGCACCTACTTCCACCCCACCGGCAAGCGCTCCGCCGACCGGCTGCTGTGGCTCCAGCACGCCTCCACCCCGCAGGGCGCCCTCACCCTGGACGACGGTGCCGTCGAGGCCGTCGTGGAGCGCCGCAAGTCGCTGCTGCCCGCAGGGATCGCCGCCGTCGAGGGCGAGTTCAGCGCCGGCGACCCGGTCGAGCTGCGGGACACCACGGGACGGGCCGTGGCCCGTGGGCTCGTCAGCTTCGACGCCAAGGAGATCCCCCGGCTGATCGGCCGCTCGACCCGCGAACTGGCTCGCGAACTCGGCCCCGCGTACGAACGCGAGGTCGTACACAGGGACGACCTGGTGCTCCTGCACCCGTAATGTGTCGAAACGTCCGCCCTCGGTGGTGGACGTTCCGCAAAACCGCCCCGCGATCTCTTGCAGCCTGCTCAACTTTGTCTCGGGGGACATATTCCACAGCAGCGCCACTGTGCAAAGGAGGCCGTCGTGAGACGAGTGCGCCCTGGGGCCACGGCGTCCCGTGGTGGTGCCGGTTCCCGCGCGGCCGGTGAGGAGCGGGCCCTGACGAGCGTGGCGGCCGGGGACCGGTTCGAGGGCGAGGAACCCGCGGACACGCCGCGCCTGTGGCACGTCACCCTCAGCGTCTCCGGCAAGGAGGCCCCGCTCCCCGAGGTCCGGCGCGCCCTGGAACAGCTCGCCCACGACCATCCCTTCCTTCTGACCAGCCGATACGCGGTCGACCACGCGGAGATCCGCTACTGGGAGGAGGCCCGCGACCTGCACGACGCGGCCGCCGTCGCCCTGCGCCTGTGGGGCGAGCACCGGCAGACCGCCGGGCTGCCGCCCTGGGAGATCGTCGGCCTGGAGGTCATCGACCGCGCGACCTATCACCAGCGCATCGCCGAGGGGTACGGGCCGCCGCCGGCGTCGCCGGTCGGAGTCCACCCGTTCTGACCCGGTCCGGCAGCCGTCTCGGGGAGTGTCTCGGGGTATGGAACGCGCGGTGAACGGTCCCGCCCGGCACACTACGCTTCCCTTATGACCACGCTTTCGCCGTACGACTCCATGTCCCCGGTCACCGAGGCCGCCTACCGCGCCAAGGCCGCCGCCGCGAGCCTCGCGCCGCTGCCGCGGGCCGACAAGGACGACGCGCTGCTCGCCATCGCCGACGCGCTGGAGGTCCGTACGAGCGAGATCGTCGAGGCCAACGCCAAGGACGTCGCCAAGGCCCGCGAGGCCGGCATCAGCGAGGGCATGATCGACCGGCTCACGCTCACCCCCGAGCGGGTCCGCGCCATCGCCTCGGACGTGCGCGACGTCGCCTCGCTGCCCGACCCGGTCGGCGAGGTCGTACGCGGCTCCACGCTGCCCAACGGCATCGACCTGCGCCAGGTCCGCGTGCCGCTCGGCGTCGTCGGGATCATCTACGAGGGCCGGCCGAACGTCACCGTCGACGCCGCCGCCCTCTGCCTGAAGTCCGGCAACGCGGTCCTGCTGCGCGGCTCCTCCTCTGCGTACCAGTCGAACAGCGCCCTCGTGCGCGTCCTGCGCGACGCCGTGGGCGGGGCCGGGCTGCCCGCCGACGCCATCCAGCTGGTGCCCGGTGAGAGCCGCGACAGCGTGCGCGAGCTGATGCGCGCCCGCGGCCTGGTCGACGTGCTCATCCCGCGCGGCGGCGCCTCGCTGATCAACACGGTCGTCCAGGAGTCGGTCGTCCCGGTCATCGAGACCGGCACCGGCAACTGCCACGTCTACGTCGACGCGCAGGCCGACCTGGACATGGCGGTCGAGATCCTGATCAATTCCAAGGCCCAGCGCGTCGGCGTCTGCAACGCAGCCGAGACCCTGCTGGTCCACCAGGACATCGCGGCCGAGTTCCTGCCGCGGGCCCTGGACGCCCTCGCCGACGCCGGGGTCACCGTGCACGCCGACGAGCGCGTCCTGGCCCATGCCAAGGACTCCAAGGCCACGGTCGTCGAGGCGACGGCGGAGGACTGGGAGACGGAGTACCTGTCGTACGACATCGCCGCGGCCGTGGTGGACTCGCTGGACAAGGCCGTCGAGCACATCCGGCTGTGGACCTCGGGCCACACCGAGGCCATCGTCACGACCTCCCAGCAGGCCGCCCGCCGCTTCACCCAGCTGGTGGACTCGACCACGGTCGCCGTCAACGCCTCCACCCGCTTCACCGACGGCGGCCAGTTCGGCTTCGGCGCGGAGATCGGCATCTCGACACAGAAGCTGCACGCCCGCGGCCCGATGGGTCTGCCCGAGCTGACCAGCACGAAGTACATCGTCACCGGCGACGGGCACGTGCGGCGCTGACCGCCTGCCACGTGTGTGTGACGCGGCGCATGTGGTTGCGGCAGGGGCGGACCGGCCGGGCGTGCGCCGTGCGATACCCCGTGAACGCCGTCTCAACCGGCGGATGAATTTCCATACTGTCTGCCCAAAATGACCCCCCAGGTCTACTCTGGGACCGTGCCGGAGGACGTGGGGGGCACGCCGTTTCCTGACGGCCGGGAGCCCGACGACGACCACGACCGCGGGGTGTCGGACGAAGAGTTCGCCTCCGTGGTCTTCGACGAGGCCTTCGTACGCGCGGCCATGGTGCACGAGCCGACCGCCGTGGAGCGCCTCCTGGCCGCCGCCAAGGCGAGAGCCGAGGCGGAGGCGCGCCGCGCCCACTCCAGAGGCGAGCGGTACGACGACGGGTACGGCCCGGACGCGTCCGGCGATTTCGGCCGTGATCCCGAGCTGGACGACTCCGACATCCTCGAGGACCACTACGACGGCACGGGGCCGTACTCCAAACAGGTCCGCTGGCACCGCCCCGTCGCCTGGCTGCTCGCCCTCGTGATGGGCATCGGCATGGTCGCGCTGGCCTTCACGGCGGTCTACCGGGGCGCGTCCTCCAACCGCCAGGACCCCGTGCCGGCGCCCACCTCGACCGGGCTGGAACAGGGCAGCGGGGCGGCTCCCTCCGCTTCCGCGGACTACTCCCAGCCGGCCGTCTCGGTGATCCCGCGCACCCCCTGACCGAACCCGCTCGTGTTGGTGAGGACCTGTCAGAACTTGTGGTGCGGCAGGGCGTTTACCCGAGCTTCCGGAGACCTACCCTGAAGATATGGGCGGGCCTGGAGACCCACCTGAGGGGACACCCGAGGGCGGCCCCGGAGGTGGAGAGGACGAGTACCGATCCGTCGTCTTCGACGAATCGTTCGTCCGTGCTGCCCACCTCCAGGAGTACTCCGCCCAGGAGCGGATCAGCGACCACGCGCCCGCCGTGCGCCGCGTCCCGCCCATGCGCCGGGGCCTGTCCCGGCAGGCACTGGTTCTGGTCCTGCTGATCGCCGTCGCCTTCGGCACCGCGATCTACATGGGTGTACGGCACCCCTACCAGAGCCCCGCCGCCCAGGAGACCGCCGAACCCCTGCGGATGACCGTCATCCCGCTCGCCCCCGAGGGCAAGGTGCCCGGCACGGCCGACACCGCCTACCTGTACGAACGGAGCCCCGCCGCACAGTTCAAAACCGGCGCGGAGGGCGTGCCGCTGCCCGCCTCGCGGCGCACCGCGCACTTCTCGGACAGCCAGGTCGTCAGCGCCCTGACCACCGCCAAGGACTACATCGTCCGCTCCGCCCTCGACCCGGACGTGCTCACGGGCCGTGAGGTCCGCGCCGTCCGCGTCCTGCTGGCCCCCGACCAGCTGGACCAGTTCGATCAGAGCTTCGCCCGCCCCACCGCGGACGGACACCACGCGCCCACCGGCTGGCTCGTCCGCTTCGACCCCTCCCGCGCCGAGCTGGCCGACCGCAGGGTGCGGGTCCAGGGCACGCTCCAGGCCGCCGAGGCCGACTCGTCCACGCTCGAGGTCACCGCCGACCACACGTTCGTGTACGCACTGCGGCCCGCCGGGGCCGGTGACAAGGCCGAGGCGTCCCTGTTCACCGTCCGGCGCGAGCTGCACTTCCGCTTCGACCGCGACGACCTGCGCCTGCGCCAGACCCAGCTCGTCGTCTCCTACGTCCAGGCCGGCCCGCTCTCCTGCGCCGAGGACTCCACGAACCACCTGCGCCCCCTCCTGGCCGGCCAGACGGCCAAGGAAGGCGGCCCCGCCGGCACGGACCCCTACGCCACGGGCAGTGCCACGGCCCTGTGCGGCTCCCTGGCGACGAGCGCGCAGCCGAGGGTGTGAGGGCGACTTCCAAGGCGCTCCAAGGCGCTCCAAGGCGCTCCAGGGCACTCCGGGCGCTGTGGTCCTCCCGACGGGTCCTGCGGGCGCCTCAGCTGCCGTCGCGCGGCGGCCGGTCGTCTCCCGGGGAGTCCGACGTACCCGGCGTCTCGGGCCCCTGGGGCGGCTTCTGAGCCGTGTTCGTGAAGCCGCCGAAGCCCCGGCGGACGCGGTCGCCCAGGTCGCCGGCGCCGCCGGCGAGGTCGGTGACCAGCTTCATCAGCGGGTCCTTGGAGCTCTTCACGTGGGTCGTGTAGTGGTTCGCCGAGTCCCGCCAGGAGTCCCGGACCGAGGTGTCCTTGTCCTCGTCGCGCCGCGGGTAGTGGCCGTCCATGATCCGCTGGTAGTCCCGCGACTCGGCCCACTTCTTCAGCTCGGCCGCCCGCACGGTGGTGAAGGGGTGGGAGCGCGGCAGCACGTTGAGGATCTTCAGCACCGAGTCGCGCAGGTCGCCCCCGGCCTCGTACTCCTCGGCCTGGGCGAGGAACGCTTCCACGTTCATCTCGTGCAGGTGGTTACCGCCCGCGATCTTCATCAGACCCCGCATGGACGCCTGAAGATCCTGCCCGACCAGCAGCCCCGCCCGGTCCGCGGACAGCTCCGACTTGCGGAACCACTCGCGCAGCCCGGTCACGATCGCCATGATCGCGAGGTTGCCCAGGGGGATCCAGGCGACCCGGACGGCGAGGCTGGTCAGGAACAGCAGGATGGTCCGGTAGACCGAGTGCCCGGACAGCGCGTGCCCCACCTCGTGCCCGATGACCGCCCGCATCTCCTCCTCGTCGAGCAGCTCGACGAGCCCTGTCGTGACGACGATGATCGGCTCGTCCAGGCCGATGCACATCGCGTTCGGCTGCGGGTCCTGGTTCACGTACATCGGCGGGACCTTCTCCAGGTCCAGGATGTAGCAGGCGTCCCGCAGCATCACGTTCAGATGCGAGAACTGCTGGTCGGACACCCGCACCGAGTCGGACAGGAACAGCAGCCTCAGACTGCGCTCGGGCAGCAGGCCGCTGAGCGCCTTGAACACCGTGTCGAAACCGCTCAGCTTGCGCAGCGCCACCAGGGCCGAGCGGTCGGCCGGATGCTCGTACGTGCGCGAGGAGATTCCGGGGAAGCGCCTGCGCTGCCTGCTCGGCACGTTCTCGTGCCCGTTGTGCTCGTGGCCGTCGGACATGTCTTCCCCCATGTGCGTCTGTGTGACCTTTACGGCCCCTTGTGCGGCCTTTTGCTTCCCCGAGGCAGAGCCCAGCCTAGGCGGAGTTACGGTGGTCGGGCAGTACAGCGAAGGAGACCGCCGCCATGGAGCATCACCCCGCAGCCGCCTGGCTCGCAGAGGCCGCGACCGCCGCCGAGCGGCAAGGAGGGCCGGGGATGCTGCGGTACGTACTGATCGTGATGATCCTGGGCTGTGTGCTGACCGCGTGGTTCCTGCTGCGTGGCTACAGACGGAAGGACGACTGAGGCGCCGGGAAGGTTCCCCGCCGGGCCCCGGGACCGGGCCTGACGGGAGCAGGCACCGCCTCCGTGTCACGAACAGGCGGAGTCGGGGTGATCGCGGTCGGGGCGCCCGCTTACGATGAGCCGACGTCTTTAACCCGCCCACATGCGATAGGTCCTGCCGAAGATGAGCTTCCACAGCACCGCTGCCCAGTTGGTCACCCTCGCCGCCGAGGGCGAGGAGCACGGCGGAAACCACGAGAGCCTCAGCCCCTACCTCACCGGTGGCGCCGCTCTCTTCATCCTGCTGCTGATGCTGTGGATCACCACCCGCTTCAACCGCGACCGCTGAGCCCGGCGGGGTGCCCCGCGCGGGGCACCCAGGGGAACCCGGGGGCGGCCGGAGCCCTCAGGCAGGGCCGGTAGGGTCTGCACGCATGGGAGAGCAGGACATGCCTACCGGTCCGGCGAACGAGACGCCGCACGACCCGGCACAGGACACGGCGAGCGGCACCGAGCGACACTCGGAGCCCCGCCGTGCCGTCACGGCGCACCGCCAGATCGACGGCCCCGGAAACGACCGGCCCCGGCTGGGCAAGCGCCGCCTCGGTGTCATGGGCGGCACCTTCGACCCGATCCACCACGGGCACCTCGTGGCGGCCAGCGAGGTCGCCGCGGCGTTCCACCTCGACGAGGTGGTCTTCGTCCCGACCGGCCAGCCGTGGCAGAAGACCCACCGCAAGGTCTCCCCGGCCGAGGACCGCTACCTGATGACGGTCATCGCGACCGCCGAGAACCCGCAGTTCTCGGTGAGCCGCATCGACATCGACCGCGGCGGCCCCACCTACACCGTGGACACCCTGCGCGACCTGCGCGCGCTCAACCCCGACACGGACCTGTTCTTCATCACGGGCGCCGACGCTCTCGCCCAGATCCTCACCTGGCGGGACAGCGAGGAGCTGATCTCCCTCGCGCACTTCATCGGGGTCACCCGGCCGGGCCACCACCTGAACGACCCAGGACTTCCGGAGGGCGGCGTCTCCCTCGTCGAGGTCCCCGCCCTCGCCATCTCCTCCACGGACTGCCGTGCGAGAGTCGCCAAGGGCGACCCCATCTGGTATCTGGTGCCGGACGGAGTCGTGCGCTACATCGACAAGCGCGAGCTGTACCGCGGCGAATGAGCCGAGAGGGGCACCGGTGAACGACCGATACGACCCGGGGTACGGGGGCGACCAGTACGAGCTCGTCGGCTACGACGAGTACGGCCGGCCTGTCTACCGCCAGGTCCCGGCACAGCAGACCCAGCAGCAGACGTACGACCCGTACGCCCAGCAGCAACAGCAGGGCTACGGCTACGACCCGTACGCCACGACCGGGCAGCAGCCCGGGGCCGCGTACGACTACGGCACCGGTCAGCAGCAGCCCGCCTACGGCTCCTACGACCCCTACGCCTCCGGGCAGCACCAGGGCGGCACCGCGTCTCCCGACCCCTATGGGCAGGCCGCGGCCGGCGCCGGTACGGCCCAGCAGCCCCGCGTCGCCGAACAGACCGCCCACATCCCGCAGCAGGCGGGCCCGGCCGACGACGAGGAAGTCCGCGAGCGGGCCCAACCGGAGTACCACACCGAACAGTTCGCCTTCGTCGAGGAGCCCGACGACAACTCCGAAGACGTCATCGACTGGCTGAAGTTCACCGAGAACCGCACCGAGCGCCGTGAGGAGGCCCGGCGCCGCGCCCGCAGCCGGATCGTCGCCCTGGTCGTCGTCCTCGCGCTCGCCGCGGTCGGCGGCGTCGGTTACCTCTGGTACGCGGGGAAGCTGCCCGGCCTGTCCTCCGACGGCTCCGCGACAGGCACCGCGACGGCCGCGGGCGCCCAGAAGCGCGACGTGATCGTCGTCCACCTGCACGACACCAATGGCGGCGGCACCGCCACGGCCCTCCTCGTCGACAACACCACCACCAAGCGGGGCACCACCGTCCTGCTGCCCAACTCTCTCGCCCTCACCAGCGACGACGGCACCACGACGACGCTCGCCAAGTCGGTCGAGGACGACGGCTCCGACGGCACCCGCGACGCACTCGACACGGTCCTCGGCACCGACATCCAGGGCACCTGGCGCCTGGACACCCCTTACCTCCAGAACCTCGTCGACCTCGTCGGCAACATCGACGTCGACACCGACACGGACGTCCCCGACCCCGAGGCCAAGAAGAAGGGCGCGGCTCCCCTGGTCAACAAGGGCAAGGCCCAGACCCTCAGCGGCAAGATGGCCGTCGCCTACGCCACCTACCGTGCCCCCGGCGAGGCCCAGGACGCCCAGCTGGAGCGGTTCGGGCAGGTCCTGCAAGGCGTACTGCGCAAGATGTCCTCCGACCCGCAGGCCGCGACGACCACGATCCAGACCCTGGCGCAGATCCTGGACCCGTCCCTGACCGACAAGGACCTCGGCACCTTCCTCGCCGGGCTCTCCGACCTCGCCAAGGGCGGCGACTACAAGACGGATCTGCTGCCCGTCCAGACCGACGGCACGCTCAGCGCCCAGGCGAGCGCGGGGGTGGTCAGGAACGTCCTCGGCGGCACCGCCAAGAGCCCCGACAAGGACGCCGCCGTCAGCGTCTCCGTCCAGAACGCCAGCGGTGTGAAGGACAACACGGAGAAGGCCCGCGTCGTGCTCCTCAACGGCGGCTTCACCTTCCTGGAGGGCGGCACGCCCGGCTCCGCCCAGGCCACGTCCAAGGTCACCTACGCCGACGCCGCCGACAAGGCCGACGCGGTCGAGGTCGCCAAGACCCTGGGCCTGCCCGCGGGCTCCGTCACCAAGGGCGGGATCTCCGCAGGCGCCGACGTCGCCGTCGTCCTCGGCCAGGACTACAAGCCGTCGTCCGACTAGCCGGCAGGAGTGTGCTCCCCACCCGGTCCCCGTAATCGCGTGGGGGGCGCACGGCGGGTCGTGAGACCCTAGGTGGCAAGTGACCGCCGACGGAAAGCCTTGTAGTGACCGTGACCGACCGCTCTCACGAGCTGATCAACACCGCCGCCCAGGCGGCCGCCGACAAGCTGGCACACGACATCGTCGCCTACGACGTCAGTGACGTGCTGTCCATCACGGACGCCTTCCTGCTGGCCTCCGCTCCCAACGACCGCCAGGTCAAGTCGATCGTCGACGAGATCGAGGAGCGTCTCAACAAGGAGCTCGGCGCCAAGCCGGTGCGCCGCGAGGGCGACCGCGAGGCCCGCTGGGTGCTGCTGGACTACGTCGACATCGTCGTCCACGTCCAGCACAGCGAGGAGCGCGTCTTCTACGCCCTGGAGCGGCTGTGGAAGGACTGCCCCGAGCTGGAGCTGCCCGAGGACGCCAAGGCCACCCGCGGCAAGGCCGAGGAGCACGCCAAGCTGCGAGCGGCCGAGGAGGCGGCGGAGCTGGACGGTGACTGGCGGTGACCTCCTTCACTGAGGCGTCCGCCGGCAAGGGCCGGGGCCGCCGCATCATCCTCTGGCGGCACGGCCAGACCGCGTGGAACGTGGAGCGCCGCTTCCAGGGCACCACGGACGTCGAGCTCACCGAGACCGGCGTCGCCCAGGCCCGCCGCGCCGCCCGCCTGCTCGTCGGCCTGAAGCCGGCCGCGATCGTCGCCTCCGACCTGAAGCGGGCCGCGAACACGGCCGCCGAACTCGCCGCGCTCACCGGCCTCGACGTGACCCACGACGAGGCGCTGCGCGAGACCTACGCCGGTGTCTGGCAGGGCCTGACGCACGAGGAGATCATCGCCCGGCACGGCGACGAGTACGCCGCGTGGAAGCGCGGCGAGCCGGTGCGCCGCGGTGGTGGCGAACTGGAGACCGAGGTCGCCGACCGCGCCGCCCCCGTGGTGCTGCGCCACGCCGAGAAGCTCCCCGAGGACGGCACGCTCGTCGTGGTCAGTCACGGCGGCACCATCCGCACCACCATCGGCCGCCTCCTCGCCCTGGACCCCCACAACTGGGAGAGCCTCGGCGGACTCTCCAACTGCTGCTGGTCCGTCCTCGGCGAAGGCGCCCGCGGCTGGCGCCTGCTGGAGCACAACGCCGGCACGCTGCCGGAACCGGTGCTCGGCGACGACGACTGACCCGGATTTCACTTTCCGGCAGGTCGCAGGCTAAAGTTCTTCTTGTTCGCCCCGCCGAGCGGGGAGAACACGAGGGGCTATAGCTCAGTTGGTAGAGCGCCTGCATGGCATGCAGGAGGTCAGGAGTTCAATTCTCCTTAGCTCCACGTCAAGATCCCGTTCCCGTCCAGGGGGCGGGATTTTTCGTGCCCCGGGTTGAGTCACTCGGGGCCACTGAGGCGTATACCTCTACGGCCACGACGCCTGCCGTGTCCGGACTGGTACTGAGGCGTCGCTGACCGTATTGCTCCGGCCGTGGCAGAATCAAACGGCCGGAAGGGGGCGCGGCCCGACGGGAGGGAGTAGCGATGCCTGCGAGCATCCGGGAGGTCGACCACCTCCTCGGAGCAGCATTGAAACGGGACATGTCGACCCGCCTCAGCTGCCCTTCCTGCGGATCCGCGCACGTGGCCCAGATGCTCGGCGACAACGGCGGGATCTCCTACGTGTGCACGGCCTGCGGCCACAGCTGGAGCTGATCGATGGGTGCACACAGGCGGAAATGCGACTGGTGTGGCAGTGGGACGCCGATCGTCCGCGACATGGAGCCGATCAATCCCGACTACCAGTACTGGTGCGAGGAGTGCGCACGGGCGCTGATCATAAAGGGCGACCCGATCGAGACGTACCGCGAGCTGGAGGGCGAGCCGATCTACGGCCGGCTTCTGGAGGAGCACTGCACGCTCAAGCGGTTCTATTCGTTCGTCACGGCGTAGAGCCCGCAGGGTCGGTGTAAATCCGGCATAGCGGGCATCCCCGTACGAGGCGAAATCGATTTGGTGTTGGGCCCGGTGGACCAGTAATGTTGGCGTCGCCGCCGGGGAAACCCGGAGGGGCACAGCAAGGGGCTATAGCTCAGTTGGTAGAGCGCCTGCATGGCATGCAGGAGGTCAGGAGTTCAATTCTCCTTAGCTCCACACCAGATGAGAAGGCGGGCCATCCGATCGGATGGCCCGCCTTCTTCGTGTGCGGTGTCCGTGTGTGCGTACGGCGGGCTCCCCTGAGGGAAGCCCGCCGTACGTGTGCTCAGCGGCCGAGAGCGCGGCGGCCGCGGCCCTGGGACAGGACAGGGAGGTTGCGGGACGGCGCGCCGCCCTGAGCGCGCGTGTCCTCCTCGATGCGCAGGGCCAGCGCCGGGCAGCGGCGCACCGCGCGTAGAGCCTTGGCCTCGGCGTACCGCGGCACCTGCGCCTGCGCCACGGTCGGGAAGCCGTCGGCGCCGAGCTGGAACACCTCGGGGAGGATGTCCGCGCACAGGCCGTGGCCCCGGCACAGCGTCCAGTCGACGTAGATCTTCTGGCGGCTGGGGCCGTTCTCCTCGGACTCGCCGCCGCCCGGGATGCCCGTAGGGGCCCTGCCGCCCTCGAAGAGCGGCAGAACGCCCTCCACGGGCCGTCCGCAGCCGTTTCCGAGGACATGGGCGGCCAGGTCGTCCGTGAACGCCTTGATGGTCGACTCGATGAACATCGCGGAGCCGTCCGGGTGCGAGCACGCGCCGCGCCGCTTCACGTTCTTGGCGACCTGCTTGAGGGCTTCCAGGGCGGCAGGTCCGCCGCCGTTGAGGATGTCCTCCAGGCCGCGCGCGGCGGCCGGCAGGCCGAGGTAGCAGGGGCCGCACTGGCCCGCGCTCTCCTCCGCCAGCCACTGGGCGACACGCAGTGACTCGCCCAGCGGGCAGGTGTCCTGAGTGATCGGCAGGATCGCGCCGGCGCCGAGCGCGCCGCCCACCGCGTCCAGGGAGTTGCGGGAGACGATCGCCTCGTTGACCGTCGCCGCGTCGATCCACTTGCCGTGGTAGCCGCCGGTGAGCACGCCCTGTGGCACCGGCGGGGCGCCGGCGAGCTGGAGGACGTACCGCAGCGGCACGCCCGTCGGGACCTCGATCACCATGGGGCGGGCGACCGCCCCGGAGACCGTGAGCATGACGGTGCCCGGCTCGTCGTACAGGCCGGTGTTGCCGTAGCGCTCCGGGCCGATGCGGGCGGCGATGGCCAGTTGGGCGAAGGTCTCGGCGTTGGACAGCAGCGTGGGCGCGCCGCCGACGCCGTTCTGTGAGGCGCTGACCTTGCGGCCCGGCGGGATGGCCGGGCCGCCGTCGATGGAACGGATCAGCGACGCGGCGGCGCCGGTGACCATACGGACAGGATTGCGCTGCACACGCGCGCGGAGTGCCGACCTGCGGCCGTTGCTGAGGCCGCGTTCGGCCAGCGCGGCCTCCATGGAGCGCTGTGTGGACTCACGGGTGACCCCCACCACGAGCGTGCGGGCACCCAGCGCCTCGGCGCACAGCAGTGCGCCGTCCAGGATCAGATGGGGAGCACGGTTGATCAGCACCGTGTCCTTGCGGCAGGCCGGCTCGTCCTCGCTTCCGTTCACGACGACGACCGGCCGGACGCCGCGTTTGATCGCGGCCTCGGCGACCGAGCGCAGCTTTTTGTGGAAGGGGAAGCCCGCGCCGCCGCGGCCCTTCAGGTTGATGCGTTCGGCGAGTTGCGCGAGCTGCTCGCCGCCCATCGGCTCGAGTGGCCCGTGCACCTTCAGGTGCATGGGCAGATCGAGCCGATCGACAAGGTCGAAGCCGGACGTGAGCTGGGGAAGACCGACCACGCGGACTTCGGGTACGTCAGGCAAAGCCTCGTTCACTTAAAGCCTCCGGAAGGCGTGTTCCAAGGTTCGCCCGGTCCCGGTGCGTCGAAGTCGTAGGACGCACCGGGCAGTGTTTCAGTGGCGGGACCGCTGTTGTACGTGTCGTTCGGGTAGTACGTGTCGTAGACGGCGTTCGTCTCACCCGTGTCGTACACGTCACTCGATCCATAGCCGGAGGCGCCTGGATTGTCATAGGCCGGGATGCTTTGGCCGGTGTCCTGCAGGGGGTCGTAGGGCGGGATGTTGAAGCCCGTGTCCTGGAGCGGGTCGTAGGCCGACGGCGGGGCCTCGCCGACCGGCGGCGGGGACGGGATCGGCCAGTTGCCCGAGGTGCTGGAAGGGCCGTCCACGGTCGGGATGGTCTGCGTGGGCTGCATGTCCAGCGGCAGTTGCATGCGGTCGGTCGGCCCCGGCGCGAACGCCTGCTGGCCCACGGGCGGGCTCGAGACGGCCCGGTAGGCCGCGGCGAAACCGCTCGTGGACTCCTGGGGGGTGGGGCGCTCCGCCTTCTCGTACCGCCGCCCGGACGCGGGCGCCGCAGCTCCGCCACGGGCCTCCCGGCCTTCGTAACCGGGCAGTGCGGAGCCGGCCCCGGCCCGGGCCCGGCTCTCCTCCAGGTCCCTGCGGCCCTGGCTGTCGGTGGGCCCGATGAGCGCGGCGACCCTATCGGCGACCTTGCGCTTGACCGGGCGCGGAGCCGCGCGCAGGGCGAGGGCTCCGGCCACCCCGGCCAGGGACAGGCAGTACAGGATGACGAAGATCGGCTTGGCCGCGCGACCCGCGTAGAGCCCGTGGACGAGAGCGGCGCACCAGGCCGGATAGGCCAGCATGTGCATGGCCCGCCAGCGGGCCGCGACCGGGGCGGGGGACGCGAAGCGGTTGCGCAGCACGCCGGTGATGCCCACGAAGATCATGAGCATGCCTGCCAGGGTGCCCAGGCCGATCAGGAAGGACCTGCCCGCCACCAGCTCTTCGTCGGTGAACAGCAGCCCGAAGGGGATCACCGCGGCGATCCACGAGGTGTGGGACAGCGCCAGCTTCACTCCGATGTGCACCAGCAGGAAGGCGATCGAGGCAACGGCCGTGGTCCGGTGCACGGCCTGCGCCAGGATGCGCCTGCGGGCGTCGAGGAGGATTCGGTCCTGGGCGACCAGGCCCCAGATCACCGAGCAGGTCAGGCATACCAGGGACAGCACGCCCGCGCCGAAGTTGAGGTACTCGGCGAAGGAGTCGTCTGCCGTGGAGTCGTTGGGGTTCACGACCGGCCTCCCCGCATTCCGGCGACCGGGTGGAGCGAGGGGGTACTGCGATGAGGGTTCATGGGGGCAACTCCGAGCGGTTCGGGAAAGCGGTCCCGCTGCCGCACTCTAAGCGGAGCCATACCGATGGGTATCAGGTTTGGGTTATTGCGTTGTTATCAAAGGACAATGCGGTTGTTGTGATGTCCCTTAGCGGCTGTTACGCGAAGTAACCTTTGACCTTGGTTCAGCTTTTGGGCACCGAGACGGCCCCCGGAAGCGCCTCGCGGCGCGCTGGGGGCCTGCGGTACCCTAGCGCCATGCGTGCCGTACGCCTTCTGCTTAGCGGGCCGCGCTGATCAGTCCCGGCCACCGGACGAGTCGAGTGGCCGGAATCGGCGCGGCGTCCCCTCCTGTGCGAGGGGATTTTTCGTTTCTCGAACCACACAGCCGCAGGCAGAGACGATCGATGGAGCTTTGAGGATCATGAGCGAGACGAACCCCGCTGCCGCCCCCGAGGTGGCAGCGCCGCACCGCTACACGGCCGCCATGGCTGCCGAGATCGAGGCACGCTGGCAGGACTTCTGGGACGCCGACGGCACCTACGGCGCGCCCAACCCGAAGGGCGACCTGGCGGGCGACCAGGGGGCCGTCGCCAAGCCCAAGAAGTTCGTCATGGACATGTTCCCGTACCCCTCGGGTGCGGGCCTGCACGTCGGACACCCGCTGGGCTACATCGCCACGGACGTGTACGCGCGCTTCCAGCGGATGACCGGCCACAACGTCCTGCACACCCTGGGCTTCGACGCCTTCGGCCTGCCCGCCGAGCAGTACGCCGTGCAGACCGGCACGCACCCGCGCGTGTCCACCGAAGCCAACATGGAGAACATGAAGTCCCAGCTGCGCCGGCTGGGCCTGGGTCACGACAAGCGCCGGTCGTTCGCCACGATCGACCCCGAGTACTACAAGTGGACCCAGTGGATCTTCCTGCAGATCTTCAACTCCTGGTACGACCACGATGCCAGGAAGGCCCGCCCGATCTCCGAACTGGTCGACCAGTTCGAGTCGGGTGAGCGGCCCGTACCGGGCCACACGCGCGCGTGGAGCGAGCTGAGCGACGCCGAGAAGGCCGACGTCCTGGGCGAGTTCCGGCTGGCCTACGCCTCCGACGCGCCGGTCAACTGGTGCCCCGGGCTGGGCACCGTGCTGGCCAACGAGGAGGTCACCGCCGACGGCCGCTCCGAGCGCGGCAACTTCCCGGTCTTCAAGGCCAAGCTGCGCCAGTGGAACATGCGCATCACGGCCTACGCCGACCGGCTGCTGGAGGACCTGCAGGAGCTGGACTGGCCCGAGGCCATCAAGCTCCAGCAGCGCAACTGGATCGGCCGCTCCGAGGGCGCCCGCGTCGACTTCCCGATCGACGGCGAGCGCATCACGGTCTTCACCACCCGCCCGGACACCCTGTTCGGCGCCACCTACATGGTGCTGGCGCCCGAGCACCCGCTGGTCGAGAAGTTCACCCCGGCCGCCTGGCCGGAGGGCACCCACGAGGTGTGGACCGGCGGTCACGCGGCCCCCGGGGAGGCCGTCGCCGCCTACCGCGCGCAGGCCGCGTCCAAGTCCGACGTGGAGCGGCAGGCCGAGGCCAAGGACAAGACCGGCGTCTTCATCGGCGCGTACGCGACCAACCCGGTCAACGGCGAGCAGATCCCGGTCTTCATCGCCGACTACGTGCTGATGGGCTACGGCACCGGCGCGATCATGGCGGTCCCGGCACACGACCCGCGTGACTTCGAGTTCGCGCGCGCCTTCGAGCTGCCGGTCAACTGCGTCGTCGAGCCGACCGACGGCCGCGGCACCGACACCTCGACGTGGGACGACGCCTTCGTGTCGTACGACGCGAAGATCGTCAACTCCACGGGGGAGGGCGTCTCCCTGGACGGCCTGAGTGTCGTCGACGCCAAGGCGCGCAGCACCGAGTGGCTGGAGCGGTCCGGCACCGGCGAGGGCACCGTCAACTTCCGGCTGCGCGACTGGCTGTTCAGCCGCCAGCGCTACTGGGGCGAGCCCTTCCCGATCGTCTACGACGAGGACGGCATCGCCCACGCGCTGCCCGAGTCGATGCTGCCCCTGGAGCTGCCCGAGGTCGAGGACTACTCGCCGCGCACGTTCGACCCGGACGACGCCGACACCCAGCCCGAGACGCCGCTGTCCCGCAACGAGGACTGGGTCAACGTCACGCTGGACCTGGGCGACGGCCGTGGTCCGCGCAAGTTCCGCCGCGAGACCAACACCATGCCCAACTGGGCCGGTTCCTGCTGGTACGAGCTGCGCTACCTGGACCCGCACAACAGCGAGCAGCTGGTCGACCCGGAGATCGAGCGGTACTGGATGGGCCCGCGCGAGGGCCGGCCGCACGGCGGTGTCGACCTGTACGTCGGCGGCGCCGAGCACGCCGTGCTGCACCTGCTGTACGCGCGCTTCTGGTCCAAGGTGCTGTACGACCTGGGGCACGTCTCCTCGGCGGAGCCGTTCCACAAGCTGTTCAACCAGGGCATGATCCAGGCCTACGTCTACCGCGACAGCCGTGGCATCGCGGTGCCGGCCGCCGAGGTGGAGGAGCGCGACGGCGCGTACTACTACCAGGGCGAGAAGGTCTCCCGGCTGCTGGGCAAAATGGGCAAGTCCCTGAAGAACGCGGTCACTCCGGACGAGATCTGCGAGGAGTACGGCGCCGACACACTGCGTCTGTACGAGATGGCGATGGGCCCGCTGGACGTCTCCCGCCCCTGGGACACGCGCGCGGTGGTGGGCCAGTTCCGGCTGCTCCAGAGGCTGTGGCGCAACATCGTCGACGAGGCGACCGGCGAGGTCACCGTCGTCGACGCCGAGCCGGACGAGGAGACGCTGCGCGCCCTGCACAAGGCGATCGACGGCGTGCGCGGAGACCTGGAGGGCATGCGGTTCAACACCGCCATCGCCAAGGTCACGGAGCTGAACAACCACCTGACCAAGGCGGGCGGCGCGGTGCCGCGCTCCGTGGCCGAGCCGCTGGTGCTGATGGTCGCGCCGCTGGCCCCGCACATCGCCGAGGAGCTGTGGCGCAAGCTGGGGCACGAGGACTCCGTGGTGCACCAGGACTTCCCGGTGGCCGACCCGGCGTACGTGGTCGACGAGACCGTGACCTGCGTCGTCCAGATCAAGGGCAAGGTCAAGGCGCGGCTGGAGGTCCCGCCGTCGATCTCCGAGGACGAGCTGGAGAAGGCCGCGCTGGGCGACGAGAAGGTCGTCGCCGCGCTGGGCGGGGCCGGGATCCGGAAGGTGATCGTGCGGGCGCCGAAGCTGGTGAACATCGTCCCGGCGTAGCCGCCAGGCACTGCGGGCCGCTCTCCGGGTGGTCCCCTACGGGCAGGTTCGGGGTTTTTCTGGAACTCCGGGCCTGCCTGTTGCGTTTACCGTTGAAGAGCGCGTGAGATGTGCCGAGAAGCCCTGAGGAGGAGCCGGTGGACGCAGTGATCGCAGTATTCGCTCTGCTCTTCATGCTCTTTCTCGGGCTCGGTGTGTACGCCACGGTGAAGGTGGTCGGCGCCGCCAAGCGCGGTGTGGACCGCGGCATCACGCAGGCCCGCCGCACGGTCGAGGACCACACCCTGCGGGCCAAGTCCTTCGCCCAGCCGGGCGCCGCGGGCGAGCTCGCCCAACTCCGGCTGAAACTGCGCACCTCCATGCGTGCCACCCAGGACGCGCTGCACGCGGCCGTCGCCGAGGACGAGTCCCTGAAGGAGTCCATCGGCCTCTTCGAACGGCTCAGCGCGCACGGGCACGAGCTGGACGACGAGCTGAAGCGCCTGGAGTCCGAGCCCGACCGCGGCGCGCTCGGCGAGCGGCTGCCCGAGCTGCGCGAGCGCACCGAACGCATCACACAGTCGGCGGACGCCCTGCGCTGGGCGGCCCGCGACCGCGCCCGCCGCTTCGCGGGGGACGACCTGGACACACTCAGCGCCCAGATCGACATGGAGGCCGGCGCGCTACGGCACTGGACGACGACGCCGGAGTCCCAGGCCGCCTCCTCTCCGGATCCGCAGCCCGCCGCGAGGCCGTGGCCCGAGGCACCCGCCGCCGATGCCGCAACGGCCGGGCAGACCTGGCCGCAGACCCCGCAGTCGAGCCCGGCGGACGAGCCGGCACGGCCCGCCATCACCCCGCCGGCACCGCGCCCCACCTACCCCTGGCAGAAGAAGCCCCGCCCCGAGAGCACCACTTGATCCGGCCACTCGCGTCACGGGGCACGGGGGCCGGGCTGCCGCACGGGCGCTACGGCAGGTAACCTCCAGCTCATGTCCCGCCATGTCGCGATCGTCACCGATTCAACGGCCTACCTGCCGGCCCGGACGATGGAGCGCCACGGCATCACAGCGGTACCTCTGACCGTCGTCCTCGGCGACCGGGCGCTGGAGGAGGGCACCGAGATCTCGACCCGCGCCCTCGCCCAGGCTTTGCAGAAGCGGCGCCCGGTGACGACCTCGCGGCCCAGCCCCGCACTCTTCGAGGAGACGTACCGCAAGGTCGCCGAGTCCGGCGCCACCGGCATCGTCTCCCTCCATCTCTCCGCCGAGCTCTCCGGTACGTACGACGCGGCCGTCGTCGCCGCGCGGCAGGCACCGGTGCCGGTGCGGGTGGTGGACACCGGCATGATCGCGATGGCGCTCGGCTTCTGCGCGCTCGCCGCGGCGGAGACAGCGGAATCGGGCGGCACGGTGGACGAGGCCGTCACAGCCGCGGAGAAGCGGGCCGCGGGCACGTCCGCCTACTTCTACGTCGACACCCTCGACTACCTGCGCCGCGGCGGCCGTATCGGTGCCGCGCAGGCCCTGCTGGGCTCGGCGCTCGCGGTGAAGCCGCTGCTGCAACTGGCCGACGGCCGTATCCAACCGCTGGAGAAGGTGCGGACCGCGTCGAAGGCGATCGCCCGCCTCGAGGAGATCGCGGCCGAGCGGGCGGGCAGCGGCCAGGTCGACGTCGCCGTCCACCATCTCGCCGCGCCGGACCGGGCATCGGCACTCGCCGACCGGTTGCGGGCACGGGTGCCCGGGCTCGCCGATCTGCATGTCAGCGAGGTCGGGGCGGTGATCGGGGCGCACACCGGGCCCGGGTTGCTGGGGGTCGTGGTTTCGCCGCAGTGAACGGTTACGGCGGGCTCTGATCATCCGTGTGGGTGGCCGGGTTATCCACAAGTCGGCCGTTGTCCCCGGGAATTGAGCAAGATCATCGTGAGAGGGCCGACGTGGCCGATCCTCGTCGCATGGCACTTCGATCACGTTCACGCACAGCGACTGCGACCAGCGGGCCCGGCCGTGGACCGGCGTCCGACGGCCGCATCCGTCACCGTCGTCACCGGCCTGTCGCACGCGGCCGGGCACGGCACCGTCATGCCTCGGCGGAGGAACTCCGCCGGCGCGCGGAGGTGCTGTTCGGCGAGCATGCCGAACGGGGCGGGGAGCGGCGGGAGTCGGGCCACGGCCCGCCCGAGGAGACGATTGCCGTAGGGCGTGCTCGGCACGGGCTGGGCCGGCCGGGGACCGCTGCGGCGGCCGGTGTGGATGCCGATGCGGTGTCTGCCCGTGTGCCCGTCGGTGTCGACGGTGGGGCGGGCGCCGGGACAGTCGGCGGGGGCGGTCGCCTTGAGGAAGGGGCCTGGCGGGAGCGGGCCGGGCTCGCGGTGCGGGAGCGCATGCCCGTGTGGTTGCAGGCGAGGTGCGGCCTGGAGCGGCGGAGCGTGCTCGCGCTGACGGTGGTGCTCGTCGTCGCGGCGGCGTTCGCCGTGCAGCACTTCTGGGCGGGCCGGACCCAGTCCGTACGGCCGCCCGAGGTGGTGCGAGCGGCGGCACCCTACGCAGAGCGGGAGCAAAGCGGACCGGCAGAGCCGGGACGCGGAGCGGGTGCGCCCGCAGGGGCGACGAAGGCGACAGGTGCGGCCGAGATCGTCGTGGACGTCGGCGGCAAGGTCCGCGAACCCGGGATCCATCGGCTGCCGGCCGGCTCACGTGTCGCGGACGCGCTGCGCGCGGCGGGCGGGGTGAAGCCCGGCACGAAGACCGACGGTCTCAACCGTGCCCGGTTCCTCGTGGACGGCGAGCAGGTGATCGTGGGCGGACCGGCCCCCGCCGCGGGGACCGGGACGGGAGGTACGGCTGCCGGAGGCACGGCCGGTGCGGCGGCGGGCGGACTGCTGCCGGGGGCTCCCGTCTCGCTCAACACGGCCACCGCCGACCAGCTCGACACCTTGCCGGGTGTCGGCCCGGTGCTGGCGCAGCACATCATCGACTACCGCACGCAGCACGGCGGTTTCCGTTCCGTGGACGAGTTGCGCGAGGTGAACGGCATCGGCGACCGGCGCTTCGCCGATCTGCGGAATCTCGTAC
Organism: Streptomyces azureus; assembly: GCF_001270025.1. Taxonomy (NCBI): domain Bacteria; kingdom Bacillati; phylum Actinomycetota; class Actinomycetes; order Kitasatosporales; family Streptomycetaceae; genus Streptomyces; species Streptomyces azureus. The sequence continues at coordinate 21,361 of NZ_DF968241.1, forward strand.
GGCCATGAGCGGGGCCGAGCTGCCGGCGCGGCGGGACGAGGCGGCACCTGAGGCCTTCACCGCCGGACCGGCCCCTCCCACCGGGTCCGCCCCTCCCGCCCGGTCGTCCGTGCACGCCTCCTCCGGCAAGCGGCTGGGCAGTGCCCGTCCGCGGCAGGAAGCACCCACGGACCTACGGCTCGTCCCACCCGCCCTCGCGGCCTGGGGCACGGCGGCGCTGGCGCTGGACGCGTCGCCGGGGTGGGTCCTGGGCATCGTGGCCGGCTGTCTGGCCGCCGTCGCCCTGCTGCCGCTGACCCGGCGAGCCGGGTGGGCCTCCTGGTCGCGGGCGTCGGCCGCCGCCGTGCTGCTGTGCGTGGCCGCGGCTGCCGCCTCGGCCGGGCTGCACGGGGCGGATCTGCGCCGGGGGCCCGTGCCCGGCCTGGCGCGGGAGTACGCGACAGTGACCGCCGAGGTCGAGATCACCTCCGACCCCCGGCTCACCCGGCCGAAGGTCCGGGGCGATCATGTCGCTCCGACCGCCGTGCTGATCGACGCCGATGTACGGCGCGTCCAGGAGGCGGGTGGCGCGACGGTGGTGACGCGGACGCCGGTGCTGCTGATCGTCGACGTGGAGTCGGCCGGCCGGGTCGCCGAGGGTGGGCGATCGGCACCCGCGGGCGGGGCGACCGGGGCCGTCGGAGATGGGCGGCCCGTACCCGCGACGGGGTCTGCGGGGGACGGGCGGCAGACCGCCCTCCGGCCGGTGCGCTCGCCGTGGCTGGGGCTGCTGCCGTCGACGCGGCTGCGGGTCGGCGCACGGCTGGCGCCCGCGATGACGGGCGGAGACCGGGTCGCGGCGGTGCTGCGGGTGCGGGGCGAGGCCGAACCGGAGGTGGTGGGGGAACCCTCGGCTGCTCAGCGGCTCGCAGGGCGGTTGCGGGCCGGGCTGCGGGAGGCGACCGACGGGCTGCCGGCGGATGCCCGGGCCCTGTTGCCGGGGCTGGTCGTGGGGGACACCTCGCGGATCACCCCGGAGCTGGAGGAGGCCTTCAAGGAGACCGACCTCACGCACACTCTGGCCGTTTCCGGGGCTAATTTCACGATTCTGCTCGCCCTGCTGCTCGGGCCGCCGGGCCTGGCGCAGCACGTCGAGCGGCGGGGGCTCGCGCCTCGCCTCGGTGTCTCCCTGCGGGCGACCGCGGTGCTCGGGGGCGTGCTCTCACTCGGGTTCGTCGTCGTGTGCAGACCGGATCCGAGCGTGCTGCGGGCCGCGGCCTGCGGAGCCGTCGCGCTGCTCGCCCTCGCGACCGGCCGCCGCAGATCACTCATCCCGGCGCTGGCGACGGCGGTCCTGCTGCTGGTGCTGTACGACCCGTGGCTGGCCCGGAGTTACGGGTTCCTGCTCTCCGTCGTGGCCACCGGCGCCCTGCTCACGCTCGCGCCGCGCTGGAGCGCCGGGTTGCGGCGGCGCGGCGTGCCACCGCGGCTCGCCGAGGCGCTGGCCGCCGCTGCCGCAGCGCAGGCCCTGTGCGCGCCCGTCGTCGCCGTGCTGTCGGCGCGGGTGAGCCTGGTGGCGGTGCCGTGCAATCTGATCGCGGAATTCGCGATCGCGCCGGCCACCGTGCTGGGCTTCGCGGCACTGGCCACGGCACCGATGGCGATGCCGGTGGCCAAGGCCCTGGCATGGTGTGCGCACTGGCCCACCGAGTGGATCGCGGAGGTCGCCCGTACCGGGGCTGCGCTGCCGGGAGCGGGAGTGGACTGGCCGGGCAGTTGGGCGGGTGCGGCGCTGCTCGCGGCCGTGACGCCGGCGGTGCTGCTCGTGGGGCGGCGGCTGCTCGGGCACCCCTGGTGGTGCGGGGTCTGCGGCCTGGTGCTGGTGCTGGTGGTCGTGCAGCCGCCGCCGCTGACCCGGGTGGTCACGGGCTGGCCGCCGCCCGGCTGGCGGCTGGTGATGTGCGACGTGGGGCAGGGCGACGCCATGGTGCTCGCGGCGGGCGAGGGCAGCGGCGTGGTGGTGGACGCGGGACCCGATCCGCAGCTCGTCGACCACTGCCTGCGCTCACTCGGCATCACCAGGATTCCGCTGGTCGTGCTCACCCACTTCCACGCCGATCACGTGGCGGGCCTGCCCGGGGTGCTGCGCGGACGGGCGGTGGGCGCGATCGAGACGACCGGCTTCGAAGAGCCCGCTGACCAGGCCGCGTTCGTACGGAGACAGGCGGCGGCCCGGCGGGTTCCCGTGAGGCGGGCCGCCGCCGGGGAGCAGCGCCGCACGGGGGAGTTGTCCTGGCAGGTGGTGTGGCCGCCCCCGAGCCAGCCTCCGACACCACCACCGGGCTCACATCCGCACCTGCTTCCGGCCCACCCGGCGCCGGAGGGGCCGAACGACGCCAGTGTCGCCATGCTGGTCCGGTCATCCGGGCTGCGCCTGCTGCTCCTCGGGGACCTCGAACCCCCGGCCCAGCGGGCGCTGGCGAGATCGCCGGCCGCCGAGGCGCTGGAGAGCGTGGACGTGCTGAAGGTCGCCCACCACGGCTCGGCCTACCAGGACCCCGGCCTGATACGCCGGGCGGCCCCGCGGCTGGCCCTGATCAGTTGCGGTGCGGACAACAGGTACGGGCATCCGGCGCCCGGCACGGTCGCGGCGCTGCGCGCCGGGGGTGCGGCGGTGCTGCGGACCGACCGGGACGGCGCACTGGCGGTCGTAGGAGGGGGCGGGGAGCTGAGGGTGGCGCGAGACTGAGGGCATGCACTCAGCACAGGTTGATGCCTATCTCCGCCGCCTGGGAGTCGAGCACCCGGCGTGGCCCACCGTCGACGTGCTCCGCGAACTGCACCTGCGCCACCTTCAGACCGTGCCGTTCGAGAACCTCTCGATCCATCTCGGCGAGGAGATCGTGCTGGAGGAGAAGCGGCTGCTGGACAAGGTGGTGGGCGCCCGGCGGGGCGGGTTCTGTTACGAACTCAACGGCGCATTCGGGTCATTGCTGGCCGCGCTGGGGTACGACGTGGCGCTGCTCGCGGCGCGGGTTTACGGGGACGGGGAGCGGCTCGGGATCCCGTACGACCATCTCGCGCTGCGGGTGCGGACAGTGGACGGGGGCGACTGGCTGGCCGACGTCGGGTTCGGGGCGCACTGTCACCTGCCGCTGGCGTTCGGGGAGAGGGGAGAACAGGAGGATCCCGGGGGCACGTTCCGGATCGTCGAGGCGGAGCCGGACGCGGCGGGGGTGCGCGGTGGGCACGACACGATGGAGGCGGCGGACCTGGACGTGATCCGCGACGGCAGACCGCAGTACCGGCTGGAGGTACGGCCGCGGGTGCTCGGGGACTTCGTGGCCGGGGTGTGGTGGCACAGCACGTCGCCGGTGTCGCACTTCACGCGGTCGCTGGTCTGTTCGCGGGTCACGGAGGACGGAGGACGGATCACGCTCAGCGGCCGCAGGTTCACCGTGACCGGGGCCGACGGCAGCCGTCAGGAGCGGGAGCTGGGGGCGGACGAGGAGGTGCTCGGGGTGTACCGGGAGAGGTTCGGTATCGAACTCGGCTCGGTGCCGACGGTTCGGGGCACCGGCCAGGAGAGCTGATCCTGACTGAGGTTCAACAGGGCAGGGAAGGGGCGATGAAGCGGTGAGGACAGAAGGGGCACAGGGGCCAGAAACCCCACTTGGGCCACATGGTGCTACTCGCGCGTAGTCCCAGCACAAGTGCTGGATTCCCGTGATGTGGTCTCGTGTTGCCTCGAAAGCCTCATCGGTGGTCGAATGCCTCCTCGGTCAACCGTGATCAAACAGCTGACTTCGAGCCGCGCGAGGTGTCCATGATCGGCCGCTGGCTGGGAAGCCGAACCAATCGGGTGCAACGGACGAGTCCCCTGGCGGCGGTGTTCATGCCGCCGAGCGCCGGAGTGCTGGCCTGCCGGGCACTCGACCCGGTCAACGAACCGGTCAGGCACGCGGAGTTCGCGGTCACCGACGCCATGGGGCGTCCGGTGGTCAGCGGGGGAGCGGATCCGTTCGGTTCGTTCATGACGACGGTGCCCGCGGGGGAGTACCGGCTCGCCGTGTCGGCGGAGGGGTACACGCCGTACAGGGCGACGACGCAGGTCGCCGAGAACTCGCTCGCGTCGCTCGGCGACGTGATGCTCCAGGTGGCCCGGCCGCCGGAGCTGCCGGGGCCCGGAGACTGGGAGATCGAGTCGGCGCACTCCTCGATCGGCTTCACCGCGCGGCACATCGGACTCGCCCGGATCCACGGACGGTTCAAGTCCTTCGCGGGAGTCATACGGATCACCGAGCCGCTGGAGCAGTCGGCGATGCACGTGGTGATCGACGCGGCGTCCATCGACACCAACATGAGGATGCGCGACGACCATCTGCGGTCGGCGGACTTCCTGGACGTCGCGAGGTTCCCGACCCTCGAGTTCTACAGCGAACGGTTCGTGCACAAGGGCGGGAACCGGTGGGCTGTGACGGGGGCGCTGTCGCTGCACGGCGTGACGCGCACGGTCACGCTGGACACGGAGTACCTGGGGCTGGGCAACGGAATGGAGGGCGAGGTGCGGGCGGCCTGCCGGGCCACGACCGAACTGCACCGGGACGACTTCACGGTGAGCTGGCAGACGATGCTGGCCCGGGGCATCGCGGTGGTGGGGCCGAGCATCAAGGTCGACCTCGACGTGCAGGTCGTCCGCAAGGGCTGAGCGGCTGGGTCGTGAACCGGTGTCGGACAATGGCCGGCGTGAGTGATGTGCGACATGTGCTGGTGCTGCCCGACCGTGATGCTGCGGAAGAGGTGGTGGAGGCGCTGCGGGAGCGGTTCGCGGTCGTCGAGGAGCCGCAGCTGGTGCGGGACGCGCTGGCCGGTGAGGACGACGCCGAGGACGCGCAGTGGCTGGTCGTCCTGAGGGACGAGGAGGAGCGGCTGGACCCCGGGGAGCTGGACCGGTTCGCCGGTGAGTGGGAGGGCTGGCGGGAAGAACCGTAGGCCTGGTTGTCAGTGCCGCGTGGGATGCTTGTCGCGATGGCCAGGAAGACTGCGAATGACGACCCTCTCGCCCCCGTGACGCTCGCCGTGGGCCAGGAAGAGCTGCTGCTCGACCGTGCCGTGCAGGAGGTGGTGGCCGCCGCGAAGGCCTCCGACGCCGACACGGACGTACGGGACCTGACCCCGGACCAGTTGCAGCCCGGCACGCTCGCCGAGCTGACGAGCCCGTCCCTCTTCGCGGAGCGCAAGGTCGTCGTCGTACGCAACGCGCAGGACCTGTCGGCCGACACGATCAAGGACGTGAAGGCCTATCTCGGGGCGCCCGCCGAGGAGATCACCCTGGTACTGCTGCATGCCGGCGGGGCCAAGGGCAAGGGGCTGCTCGACGCGGCGCGCAAGGCGGGGGCGCGCGAGGTGGCCTGCCCGAAGATGACGAAGCCGGCGGACCGGCTGGCGTTCGTGCGGCAGGAGTTCCGGGCGGTGGGCAGGTCCGCCACGCCGGAGGCGTGCCAGGCGCTCGTCGACGCGATCGGGAGCGATCTGCGGGAGCTGGCGTCGGCGGTTTCGCAGCTGGTCGCGGATGTCGAGGGGACGATCGACGAGGCGGTCGTCGGGCGGTACTACACGGGCCGGGCCGAGGCGTCGAGCTTCACGGTCGCCGACCGGGCGGTCGAGGGGCGGGCGGCGGAGGCGCTGGAGGCGTTGCGCTGGTCGCTGTCGACCGGGGTGGCACCCGTGTTGATCACGAGTGCGCTGGCGCAGGGCGTCCGGGCGATCGGGAAGCTGTCGTCCGCGCGTGGCGGGAGGCCGGCCGATCTCGCCCGGGAGCTGGGCATGCCGCCGTGGAAGATCGACCGGGTGCGGCAGCAGATGCGGGGCTGGACTCCGGACGGGGTGGCCGTGGCGCTGCGGGCCGTGGCCGAGGCGGACGCGGGGGTGAAGGGTGGCGGGGACGATCCCGGGTACGCCCTGGAGAAGGCGGTGGTCACCATCGCACGGGCGGCGCGGTCCAGGGGCCGGGGGTAATCTCAGCAGGACGCCGTGTCCCGATCACCTGGGTCACCGAGCCTCCGCTCAGACGACCGGCTCCCCGATCCCCAGCAGGTTCCCCTCGCTGTCATGGAACCAGGCACCGCGTTCACCCCGTGCGCCCTTGCTCGGGTAGTTCCCCTCGATCTCGGCGATCCCGTCCTCCGTGCGGAAGCCGGGCGCGTCGACCTCCTCGAAGACCACGCCGCGCCGCTTGAGCTCCGCCACGGCGGCCTCGATGTCGCCAACCTCCAACGCCATCTGGGTGAAGGTGCCGGGCGAGGCTCCCGTCGACCGGAACAGCACGAACTCCGCGCCGCCGCACCGGTACAGCAGCCCGCCGGGCCGTTCGTCGACTGGCTCCAGACCGAGTTTCTCGGAGTAGAAGCGCCGTGCCCGGTCCAGGTCCTGGGCGGGAAGCCTGGTCGCCACACGGGCTCCGGCCAGCACGTTCCTGTCGTCTGCGTCCATGTCTCCACTGTGCCGCCAGAGCCGTCCGGAGGGAGAATCGGGAGTGTCAGCCGTAGCTCGCCAAGAGACGGAGAGGCGGCGGAGGACATGGCTGAACACCCGCACGCAGCGCTGGTCCGCAAGGGATTCGAGGCCTTCTCGCGCGGTGACATGGACACCTTGCGCGGGCTGATAGCAGCGGACGCGACACACCACGTACCCGGAGAGCACCCGCTGTCGGGTGACTTCAAAGGGGTGAACGCGATCATCGAGATGTACGAACGGCTCGGCTCGGAGACCAACGGGACTGCGCGTGCCGAACTGATCGGCACCTGTGTCGACGGCCGCGGTCACGCGGTCGGCATGACCCGTTTCACGGCCGAGCGCAACGGCAAGCGCCTGGACGACACCGGATGCATCATCTTCCGGATCGTCGGAGACAAGGTCACTGACCTCGACGAGTGTGTCGAGGACATCGACAAGAACAACGAATTCTGGTCCTGAACAGGCCGAAGGCCGGGTGCCCTCCCATGGGGAACAGGAGGACACCCGGCCTTCGCTTCAAGCTGTTGGATCCGCGCCCGCGTGGCGAACGCAGGCCGCGCGCGGACCCGAGGGGTGCCGGACGGGAGCGGATGAGAGAGGGCCCGCTCGATTCCCTCCGGCGTCACATCAGACGTCAGCCCTTGAGCGCGGCGACCTTCTGAGCCAGCGCCGACTTCTTGTTGGCAGCCTGGTTCTTGTGGATGACGCCCTTCGAGACGGCCTTGTCGAGCTGACGCGCGGCAGCGCGCTGGTACTCGGCGGCCTTCTCGGCGTCACCCGCGGCAGCAGCCTCACGGGCCTTGCGGATCGCGGTCTTGAGGGAGGACTTGACGGCCTTGTTGCGCAGCCGCGCCTTCTCGTTGGTCTTGATCCGCTTGATCTGGGACTTGATGTTCGCCACGAATGAGCCTTCTCAGGTTCTGGCACGGGGCCGCACGGGTGCCGCACGGTCCTGTACCGGGTGATTTCTTGAGGAGTGCCTCCTGCGAGAGGGCATGAGGCACAGCCCCCCACGGTACCAGCGGGCTCATTCATGGCCCAAACCCGTCCATGGTCCCCACCCGTGGGACCATGGAGGCTACGTATCGATCCGACCCGAGACCGCAGACACTGCGGACGCCTCAAGAATCAGGACCCTGCGTGCCCGCGATCCCCAGCCACGTGCCCGAGCCGAGCCGAACCGACCCGGCTCTGATCCGCAACTTCTGCATCATCGCGCACATCGACCACGGCAAGTCCACGCTCGCCGACCGGATGCTCCAGCTGACCGGAGTGGTCGAGCAGCGGCAGATGCGTGCTCAGTACCTCGACCGCATGGACATCGAGCGTGAGCGCGGCATCACGATCAAGTCCCAGGCGGTGCGACTCCCGTGGGCCCCGTCCCACGACAAGAGCAACACGCACATCCTGAACATGATCGACACCCCGGGGCACGTCGACTTCACCTACGAGGTCTCGCGATCGCTCGCCGCCTGTGAGGGCACCATCCTCCTGGTCGACGCCGCCCAGGGCATCGAGGCGCAGACCCTCGCCAACCTCTACCTGGCGATGGAGAACGACCTCACGATCATCCCCGTGCTGAACAAGATCGACCTGCCGGCCGCGCAGCCCGAGAAGTTCGCCGAGGAGCTCGCCCACCTCATCGGGTGCGAGCCCGACGACGTGCTCAAGGTCTCCGCCAAGACGGGGCTCGGCGTCGAGGCGCTGCTGGACAAGGTCGTCGAACAGGTCCCGGCCCCGGTCGGCGTGAAGGACGCCCCCGCGCGTGCCATGATCTTCGACTCCGTCTACGACTCCTACCGGGGCGTGGTGACGTACGTCCGTGTCATCGACGGGCAGCTCAACAAGCGTGAGCGCATCAAGATGATGTCCACCGGCGCCACGCACGAGCTGCTGGAGATCGGCACCAACTCGCCGGAGATGCTGTCGTCCGACGGTCTCGGGGTCGGCGAGGTGGGCTACCTCATCACCGGTGTGAAGGACGTGCGCCAGTCCAAGGTCGGTGACACCGTCACCAGCCAGCACAAGGGGGCCCAGGAGGCGCTCGGCGGGTACAAGGACCCCAAGCCGATGGTGTTCTCCGGCCTCTACCCCCTGGACGGCTCGGACTACCCGGAGCTGCGCGAGGCCCTCGACAAGCTCCAGCTCAACGACGCCGCGCTGGTCTACGAGCCGGAGACCTCCGCCGCCCTCGGCTTCGGCTTCCGCGTCGGTTTCCTCGGCCTGCTGCACCTGGACGTGATCCGGGAGCGGCTGGAGCGCGAGTTCGGGCTCGACCTGATCGCGACCGCCCCGAACGTGGTCTACCGCGTCCTCATGGAGGACGGCAGCGAGCACACGGTCACCAACCCGAGCGAGTTCCCCGAGGGCAAGATCTCGGAGGTCTACGAGCCGGTCGTGCGGGCCACCATCCTGGCGCCCAGCGAGTTCACCGGCTCGATCATGGAGCTGTGCCAGACCCGGCGGGGTGTCCTGCTCGGCATGGACTACCTCTCCGAGGAGCGGGTCGAGATCCGCTACACCCTCCCGCTCGCGGAGATCGTCTTCGACTTCTTCGACCAGCTGAAGTCCAAGACCCGCGGCTACGCCTCGCTCGACTACGAGCCCACCGGCGAGCAGACCTCCAGCCTGGTCAAGGTCGACATCCTGCTGCACGGCGACAAGGTCGACGCCTTCTCGGCGATCACCCACAAGGACCAGGCCTACGCCTATGGCGTGCGGCTCGTGGCGAAGCTCAAGGAGCTCATCCCGCGGCAGGCCTTCGAGGTGCCGGTCCAGGCCGCCATCGGCTCCCGGGTCATCGCCCGCGAGACCATCCGCGCCATCCGCAAGGACGTCCTCGCCAAGTGCTACGGCGGTGACATCTCCCGTAAGCGGAAGCTGCTGGAGAAGCAGAAGGAGGGCAAGAAGCGGATGAAGATGGTGGGTTCCGTGGAAGTTCCGCAGGAGGCGTTCATCGCCGTCCTGTCGAGCGATGACAGCGCGGGGTCGGGCAAGGGCAAGAAGTAATCACGTGTTACCGCGGGTTACGCCGCAAACCGGGTAGAACAGGGACCCGTCGCGCGAAAGTGCGGCGGGCCCCTGTGCGTATGCGGGGTAGCTCTCTGTATGAAGTGACAGGCCGCGGACCCTTACGAAGCGGCCGGTCGACCTTTACTCTGATCCCTGCTCGATAGTTACTCGCGAGTTAAACAACGCTCGCGAACAGCAGCTCGTGAGTGAAAACCAGCCGCACCTGAGCCAGCCGCGCTGTCGCGGGCCCCGGAGGATGTCGTGAGCGACACACAGACACTGATCGAGAACCGTCCGCCGTCCGTGGCGGGCCTCTTCCTGGAGCGCGTGGCGGCCACGCCGGACGCCGAGGCCTACCGCTATCCGGTGCCCGCGCCCTCCGGGCAGGGGCCGGACGAATGGAAGTCGCTGAGCTGGGCGCAGACTGCCGAGCGGGTCTACGCCATCGCGGCCGGGCTCATCGAGCTCGGCGTGCAGTCCGAGCAGCGCGTCGCCCTCGCTTCCAGCACCCGCATCGAGTGGATCCTCGCCGACCTGGGCATCATGTGCGCCGGCGCCGCCACGACCACGGTCTATCCGCAGACCAACGCCGAGGAGTCGGCGTACATCCTGTCGGACTCCGAGAGCCGGGTGCTCATCGCGGAGAACGTGGAACAGCTGGCCAAGGCGCAGGAGAAGCGCGCCGAGCTCACCGATCTCACGCACGTCGTGGTCATCGACCCGGCCGGGGTCGAGACCGCCGACTGGATCCTCACCCTCGACGAGCTGGAGAGGCGCGGCGCGGCCCGCCTGGAGAAGGACCCCGAGCTGATCAGGGAGCGGGTCGGCGCCATCACCAAGGACCAGCTGGCCACCCTCATCTACACCTCCGGCACCACCGGCCGCCCCAAGGGCGTGCGCCTGCCGCACGACAACTGGTCCTACATGGCGAAGGCGATCGCCGCGACCGGGCTGGTCAGCAGCGAGGACGTGCAGTACCTGTGGCTGCCCCTCGCGCACGTCTTCGGCAAGGTGCTCACCTCCGGCCAGATCGAGGTCGGGCACGTCACCGCCGTGGACGGCCGCGTCGACAAGATCATCGAGAACCTGCCGGTGGTGCAGCCGACGTACATGGCGGCCGTGCCGCGCATCTTCGAGAAGGTCTACAACGGCGTCGCCGCGAAGGCCCGCGCGGGCGGCGGCGCCAAGTACAAGATCTTCCAGTGGGCCGCCGAGGTCGCCCGCGAGTACGCCAAGGTCGCCCAGGACAACTTCCGGCGTACGGGAACCGCGTCCGTGCCGTTCGGGCTGGGCGCGAAGCACAAGGTCGCCGACGCGCTGGTGTACGCCAAGATCCGGGAGGCCTTCGGCGGGAACCTGCGGGCCTGCGTCTCGGGTTCGGCGGCACTGGCCCCCGAGATCGGGTACTTCTTCTCCGGCGCCGGCATCCACATCCTGGAGGGCTATGGCCTGACCGAGTCCTCGGCCGCGTCGTTCGTGAACCCGGGCGAGGCCTACCGCACCGGTACGGTCGGCAAGCCGCTGCCCGGCACGGAGGTGCGGATCGCCGACGACGGGGAGATCCTGCTGCGCGGCCCGGGGATCATGGAGGGCTACCACAAGCTGCCCGAGAAGACCGCCGAGGTGCTGGAGGCGGACGGCTGGTTCCACACCGGGGACATCGGGGAGCTGTCGCCCGACGGGTACCTGCGGATCACCGACCGTAAGAAGGACCTCATCAAGACGTCGGGCGGCAAGTACATCGCGCCGGCGGAGGTCGAGGGGCAGTTCAAGGCGGTGTGCCCGTACGTGTCCAACATCCTCGTGCACGGCGCCGACCGGAACTTCTGCACGGCGCTCATCGCGCTCGACGAGGTCGCGATCACGGAGTGGGCCAAGGAGAACGGGCTCGGGGGGAAGCCGTACGCGGAGATCGTTTCCTCGCCGGTCACGGTGGAGATGGTCGACGGGTATGTGAAGCAGCTCAACGAGGGGCTTCAGCGGTGGCAGACGATCAAGAAGTTCCGGCTGCTGCCGCGGGATCTCGATGTGGAACACGGTGAGATCACGCCGAGCCTGAAGCTGAAGCGGCCGGTTGTGGAGCGGGAGTACAAGCATCTGATCGAGGAGATGTACGAGGGGTCTCGCGAGGCGTGAGGGGCGGCGCGGGGATTCGCCGGCGGCTACGGGTTGTGCGTGGTTGCTCGCGCCCACGCGGCGGAGCCGCAGATCGACACAGCCCCGCGCCCCTTGGGTACCTTCATCAACCCGGCGTTTGAGCTCCTGGACCTCTGTGCGCAGGCGTTCCACCTCTCTGCCTTAGCGGTAGAGGTCCAGGAAGACGCTGACCTGCGCCCTGAGGACCCAGGGGTCGAAGGGCTTGGCCACGTAGTCGGCGGCGCCGGTCGCGTAGCCGCGGAAGGCGTAGCCCGAGTCGTCGTCCGCGCCCGTCAGGAAGATGATCGGGACGTCGCGGGTCTGGTCCAGGCGCTTGATGTGGGCGACCGTCTCGAAGCCGTCCATGCCGGGCATGCGGATGTCGAGCAGGACCAGGGCGATGGGCTGTCGCAGCGGGGCCTTCGGCGCCTCCTCGCCGGAACGGGCGCGCACCAGCGGCTCGTTGAGTGAGGCGAGGACCGCCTCCAGGGCGGTCAGGTTGTCCTCCATGTCGTCGGCCAGGAGGATTCCGGCGCGTTCGGGGTGGCCGGCCGCGCTGCTCATGCTTCCTCTTCGCCGTCCTCGGGGTTCAGCAGTTCGCAGACCTCTTCCCCGTCCTCGGGGTTCAGCAGTTCGCAGACGACCGTCAGCAGTCGGTCGATGTCCACCGGCTTGGGCACGTAGTCGTTGGCGCCGCGGGCGATGGACGTCTCGCGGTCGCCGGGCATCGCCTTCGCGGTCAGGGCGACGATGGGCAGGTCCGCCCAGCGCGGGGTGCGGCGGATGGCGGCGATGGTCTCGTAGCCGTCCATCTCCGGCATCATGATGTCCATCAGGACCAGTTCGACGTCCGGGCTGCGCTCCAGTGTCTCGATGCCCTCCCGGCCGTTCTCCGCGTACAGCACGGTCATGCCGACGCGGCCCAGGACATGGGTGAGGGCGAAGACGTTGCGGATGTCGTCGTCGACGATCAGCACCCGCCGCCCGGCCAGGATCCGGCCCGGCCTGCCGGACGTCCATGCCTCCAGCCTGGTCGGCAGGGGCCAGGCGTCGTCCGTGTCGTTCGCGGCCGGGAACGGTCCGGCGGCGGCCGGCTGGAGGGGCAGGGGCAGTTCGGGGCGGTCGTCGACGGCCGGACCCTGAGCCGTGTGACCGGGGCTCAGGACAGGCACGTACAGGGTGAACGTGGAGCCCTTGCCGGGTTCGCTCTCGGCGACGATCCGGCCGCCGAGCAGGCCCGCGATCTCCCGGCTGATGGACAGGCCGAGCCCCGTGCCGCCGTACTTGCGGTTGGTGGTGCCGTCGGCCTGCTGGAACGCTTCGAAGATCACGGGGAGTTTCTCCGGCGCGATCCCGATGCCGGTGTCGGACACGGCGAAGGCGATGACGTCGTCGGCGTCCCGTACGTAGCGGTGTTCGGTGTCCTTCACCCGGTCGACCCGCAGCTCGACCTTGCCCGTGGCGGTGAACTTGATCGCGTTGGAGAGGAGGTTGCGCAGGATCTGCTGGAGCCGCTGTTCGTCCGAGTACATCTCGCGCGGTACGTCCTCACCGACCGCAAGCTCGAAGGCGAGCCCCCTGTCGATGGTGAGGGGGCGGAACGTGGCGTGGACGTAGTCGAGCAGCTTGATGAGGGGGAGCCGCTTGGGGCGTACGTCCATCCTGCCGGCCTCGATCTTCGACAGGTCCAGGATGTCGTTGATCAGCTGGAGCAGGTCCGAGCCCGAGCGGTGGATCGTCGTCGCGAACTGCACCTCCTGGTCCGAGAGATGACCGTCCGGGTTGTCGGAGAGCAGCCGTGCCAGGATCAGCAGGGAGTTGAGCGGTGTGCGCAGTTCGTGCGACATGTTCGCCAGGAACTCCGACTTGTACTGCGAGGACGTGGCCAGCAGGGCGGCCTTCTCCTCCAGCTCGGCGTTGGAGCGCTGAAGTTCGCCCTGCTGTTTCTGCAGTTCGTCCGAACGTTCCTGGAGCTGCATGGCGAGGCGCTGGGACTCGCCGAGCAGGGACTCCGTGCGGGAGTTGGCGATGATCGTGTTGATGGCGACGCCGATGGTGTTGACGAACTGGTCGAAGAAGGCCAGGTGCACGTCGGAGAAGCGGGAGAAGGAGGCGAGTTCGATGACGCCGAGGAGCTTGTCCTCGAAGAGGATCGGGATGATGACGATCGTCGTGGGAGCCGCCTCGCCGAGGCCGCTGTTGATCTTGATGTAGTCGGGCGGGGCGCCCTCGACCAGGATCCGCTTCTTCTCCCGGGCCGCCTGCGCGACCAGGCCGTGCACCGGGAGGGCGCCGGTCTCGACGGTCGCGTCCTGGGCGGCGCCGTAGCCGGCGATGAAAGCCAGGCCCTTCGTCGGAACGGTGGTGCGCAGGGCCGCGCCGTCCTCGTCCGGGTCGGCCAGGTAGAACGCGCCGTACTGGGCGTTCACCAGCGGGGTCAGCTCGCGGAGTATCAGGTCGGCGACCTCCATCAGGTCGCGGTGGCCCTGCATCAGGGCGGCGAGCCGGGCCAGGTTGGACTCCAGCCAGTCCTTCGCGCGGGTCGTCTCGCGCAGGTTGGCCACCATCAGGTTGATGTTGTCCTTCAGCTCGGTGACCTCGCCGCGGGTCTCGACCGTGATCGAGCGGGACATGTCGCCCTGGGCCACGGCGGAGGCGACCTCGGCGATCGCGCGGACCTGGGTGGTGAGGTTCGAGGCCAGCTCGTTGACGTTCGTCGTCAGGCGCTTCCAGGTGCCGTAGACGCCCTCGACCCGGGCCTGCCCGCCGAGTTGGCCCTCGGAGCCGACCTCGCGGGCCACGCGCGTGACCTCCGAGGAGAAGGAGGACAGCGTGTCGACCATCGTGTTGATCGTGGTCTTCAGCTCCAGGATCTCGCCGCGGGCGTCCACGTCGATCTTCCGGGACAGGTCGCCCTGCGCCACGGCCGTCGCGACCTGGGCGATGTTGCGCACCTGGGAGGTGAGGTTGTCGGCCATGGAGTTGACGTTGTCCGTCAGATCCCGCCAGACGCCGGAGACACCCAGCACCTGAGCCCGGCCGCCCAGCCGGCCGTCGGTACCGACCTCCCGGGCGACGCGCGTGACCTCGTCGGCGAAGGCGCGCAGCTGCTCCACCATCGTGTTGACGGTGTCCTTCAGTTCGAGGATCTCGCCGCGGGCGTCGACCGTGATCTTCTTCGACAGGTCGCCGTTGGCCACGGCCGTCGTGACCTGGGCGATGTTGCGGACCTGCGAGGTCAGGTTCAGCGCCATGAAGTTGACGTTGTCGGTGAGGTCCTTCCAGACGCCGGAGACGCCCCGGACCTGGGCCTGCCCGCCGAGGTTGCCCTCGGTGCCGACTTCGCGGGCGACCCGCGTGACCTCGTCGGCGAAGGCGGAGAGCTGGTCGACCATCGTGTTGATCGTGGACTTGAGCTCCAGGATCTCGCCCTTGGCCTCCACCGTGATCTTCTTGCCGAGATCGCCCTGGGCGACGGCGGTGGAAACGAGCGCGATGTTCCGCACCTGGGAGGTGAGGTTGTCGGCCATGAAGTTGACGTTGTCGGTGAGGTCCTTCCAGACGCCGGAGACGCCCCGGACCTGGGCCCGGCCGCCGAGGTTGCCCTCGGTGCCGACCTCGCGGGCGACCCGCGTGACCTCGTCGGCGAAGGCGGAGAGCTGGTCGACCATCGTGTTGATGGTCGACTTGAGCTCCAGGATCTCGCCGCGGGCGTCGACCGTGATCTTCTGGGACAGGTCGCCGTTGGCCACGGCCGTCGTCACCTGGGCGATATTGCGGACCTGCGAGGTCAGGTTCGACGCCATGAAGTTGACGTTGTCGGTGAGGTCCTTCCAGACCCCGGAGACGCCCCGGACCTGGGCCCGGCCGCCCAGCTGGCCCTCGGTGCCGACCTCCCGGGCGACCCTGGTCACCTCGTCGGCGAAGGCGGAGAGCTGGTCGACCATCGTGTTCACGGTCAGCTTCAGCTCCAGCAGCTCGCCGGTCGCCTCCACCGTGACCGTGCGGGTCAGGTCGCCGCGTGCCACCGCCGTCGTGACCGCCGCGATGTCCCGCACCTGGGCCGTCAGCCGGGCCGCCATCGTGTTGACGGCCTCGGTCACGTCCCGCCAACTGCCCGAAAGCCCCTGCACCTTGGCCCGGCCGCCGAGCCGCCCCTCGGTGCCCACCTCGCGCGCGACCCGCGTCACCTCGCCGGTGAACAGGGAGAGCTGGTCCACCATCTTGTTCACGGCCCGGCCGAGGCGCCGCAGGTCGCCGCGTAACTCCCGCGTGCCGTCGTGCAGATCGACCCGCTGGGTCAGATCGCCGCCGGCCACCGCGTCCAGCACACGCGTGGCGTTCGCCGCCGGGGCGACCAGGGCGTCGAGCAACTGGTTCACGTCGTTGACGCGGGACGTCCACAGGCCCTGACCCGGACTGGCCGAGAGCCGCTCGTCGAGCCGGCCGTGCCGCACCAGCTCCCGTCTCACCCGGCGCACCTCGGTGGTGAAGTGGACGCTGCGGTCCATGATCTGGTTGAACACCGCGGTGAGTTCGGCCACCGTCCCGTGGCCGGATTCCGGCACCTTGGTGAAGTCGCCGTCGCGTGCGGCTGTCATGGCTGCGAGCAGGGGACGGAGATCGGATGCACGAATCTGACCGTCTTCGTGCCCGTCTTCGACCACAGGAGTAGCACTGTTCTCACTCATGGCGGCCCACTTCGGTAACTCGGCGCTTATGGGCGTGGTCAGTCTGTCACCCTGTCGGCATCGACTGTGGCGTATTCGTACGAACTGCCCGGGGAGCTGTCCATGGGGGCCATTCCGACGCAACGGGAGACCGCTTCCCGTGCCTCAGAGGCGCCTGCCCACGCTTCGGAGATGCCGGTGCCCGTGCACGACGGGGCCGTCTCCGAGGAGAGCGCACTGTCTTCCGAGGCGCCGGGGCTCGCATCCGAGGCGCCCGTGCCGAGTGCTGATGCGCACGTGCTCGCATCCGAGGAGCCCGTGCCGAGTGCTGATGCGCACGTGCTCGCATCCGAGGAGCCCGTGCTCGTACCCGAGACTCCCGTGCCCGCATCCGGGGAGCCCGTGGCCGCATCCGAGGCGTCCGTGATCGCCTCAGAGGCGCGTGAGAAGGAGCGCGCGCGGGCGTACGCGACCCTGTCCGGCAGCTCCCTCGCGCCGGGCTCCGCCCGCGCCCTGGTGCGTACGGCGCTCGCCGAGTGGACCGGGCTCGGACTGCCCGGGGCCGAGCACCTCACCGACCGGCTCGCCGACGACGCCCTGCTCGTCGTCAGCGAACTCGTCACCAACGCCGTCGTGCACGCCGGCACCGACGTCGAGCTGGAGTGCCGGCTGGAAGCCGACGGCAAGGACACCGCCGCGCTCGTCGTCGAGGTCTCCGACCACCACCCCTCACGCGCCCCGCGCGGCGGCGAGCCGGAAACGCCGCACGACACCCCGGAGTACGGGCGCGGCCTGCGGCTCGTCGGCGCGCTCTGCGAGGCCTGGGGCATCACGTACCGCACGGGTAGGAAGACCGTCTGGGCGCGGTTGCCCGCCGGGGGTTGCGCGGCGGCCGAGCAGATCGAGGCGTACGCCGGGGAGCACGCGCTGGCGCGCGGGTTGCGGATGGCGGAGATCCTGGCACCGGAGCCGCCCCACGGAGAAGGCGACCGGGAGGGTGGCCGGGGCCGGCGGCGTGCCGCACGTGGCGCGAACGAGCGACAGGGCGGGCATCCCCTGCGGGACCCGCCTGATGCACGGGACTGGCGCGAAACCCGGGACCGGCATGACCCCGGTGGCTCCCGCGACCTGCGCGACTGGCACGACCTGCGCGACTGGCGGGACCGCTACGAGGACTGCGACGGCCGTGACGGACGCGACGGCGCCTGGCTGGGCCGCGGTGCCCTCTCCTTCCTCGCCGAGGCCTCCGACCTCCTCGCCGGACAGCTGGACGAGGACCTGGTCGCCGCCCTCGCCGGGCAGTTGATCGTGCCCCGGCTGGCCGACTGGTGCGCGGTGTGGCTGGAGGACGAGGCCACCGGCGGCGGCTGGGGCGGCGGGGCCGGAGCGGGCGGGCCCCGGCTGGCCCGGGTCTGGCACGGCAGCGAGAACCGCATCGAGGAGCTGCGCCGGGCCCTGGAGAAGGACGCGCCGCACCCGTCCGACCCGTCAGGGTCCGGGCCGGTCGACTACCCCTGGCCCGGCGAGGCGCTCGGTGACGAGCCCGGCGGGCCGGGCTCGGCCCTCGCGTACCGGCTCGTCGCCGGCGGACGCCCGCTGGGCACCCTCGTCATCGGACGGTCCGGTGCCGCCGGTTTCCCCGACGAGATCACCGGCCTCGTCGAGGACCTCAGCCGCCGGGTCGCGCTCGCCATCGGCGCGGCCCGCCAGTACGCCCGCCAGGCCACCATCAGCGCCGTGCTCCAGCGCGGACTGCTGCCCGGCGCCGTGGCCGAGATCCCCGGGGTACGCAGCGCCCTCGTCTACGAGCCGTGCGACAAGGGAGGGCCCAGCGGCGACTTCTACGACCTGTTCCCGGCCGGTGACGGCCGCTGGTGCTTCGCCGTCGGCGACGTCCAGGGCAAGGGCCCCGAGGCCGCCGTCGTGATCGGCCTGGCCCGGCCCTGGCTGCGGTTGCTGGCCCGGGAGGGCTACCGGGTCGCCGACGTGCTCGACCGCCTCAACCAGCTCCTGCTCGACGACGCCACGGAGGCCGCGGACGCGGCGGCCCGCGCGCTGGTGGCCGCGGGCGCCCGTCCGACCCAGCCCGGTGACGGCCCTCAGACGCGCTTCCTGTCTCTGCTGTACGGCGAACTGGTCCCCTTCGACGGTGGCGTCCGCTGCACCGTCGCCTCCGCCGGGCACCCGCTGCCCCTGCTGCTCGGGACGGGCGGCGAGGTCCACACGGCCGCACAGCCCCAGACCCTCCTGGGCGTCGTCGAGGACGCCACCTACACCAGTGAGACCTTCGAGCTGCGGTCCGGCGACACGCTGCTGTGCGTCACCGACGGTGTGACCGAGCGCCGCTCCGGGTCCCGCCAGTTCGACGACGGGGACGGGCTCGCGGCGGCGCTGGCCGGGTGCGCGGGTCTGGACGCCGAGCTGATAGCCGAGCGGATCAGGCGGCTTGTGCACGAGTTCGGGGCGCGGCCCCCGGCGGACGATCTGGCGCTGCTGGTGCTCCAGGCGGAGTGACCGCCCGGGTGCTGGACAATGGAACGTATGCCTTCCGCACTCCCCGACGGTGAGCCCGTCCCCGACGACGGCGCGCTGCCCGAGTCCGCCCTCGCCGGGGCCGCCGACCGCCCGCTCGGGTTCTACCTGCACGTTCCGTACTGCGCGACCCGCTGCGGCTACTGCGACTTCAACACCTACACGGCGACCGAGCTGCGCGGCACCGGTGGCGTGCTGGCCTCGCGGGACAACTACGCCGAGACGCTGGCCGACGAGATCCGGCTGGCGCGGAAGGTGCTGGGGGACGATCAGCGGCCCGTTCGCACGGTGTTCGTGGGCGGGGGTACGCCGACGCTGCTCGACGCCGGCGACCTGGTGCGGATGCTCGCGGCCGTCCGCGACGAGTTCGGGCTCGCGCAGGACGCCGAGGTCACGACCGAGGCGAACCCGGAGTCGGTCGATCCGAGGTATCTGGCGGCGCTGCGCGAGGGGGGCTTCAACCGGATCTCTTTCGGGATGCAGAGTGCGCGGCAGCATGTGCTGAAGGTGCTGGACCGCACGCACACGCCGGGGCGGCCGGAGGCGTGTGTCGAGGAGGCCCGGGCGGCCGGTTTCGAGCATGTGAATCTCGATCTGATCTACGGCACGCCGGGGGAGTCCGACGACGACTGGCGGGCCTCGCTCGACGCGGTGCTGGGGGCCGGGCCCGACCATGTCAGTGCCTACGCCCTGATCGTCGAGGAGGGGACGCAGCTGGCTCGTCGGATCCGCCGGGGCGAGGTGCCGATGACCGACGACGATGTGCATGCCGACCGGTACCTGATCGCGGACGAGGTTCTCTCGGGCGCGGGCTTCGAGTGGTACGAGGTGTCGAACTGGGCGACCTCGGAGGCGGGGCGCTGCCTGCACAACGAGCTGTACTGGCGGGGGGCCGACTGGTGGGGGGCCGGGCCCGGGGCGCACAGTCATGTGGGTGGGGTGCGGTGGTGGAACGTGAAGCATCCCGGTGCGTATGCGGGGGCGCTGGCGGCGGGGCGGTCGCCGGGGGCCGGACGTGAGGTGCTGTCGGAGGAAGACCGGCGGGTCGAGCGGATCCTGCTGGAGCTGCGGCTTCGGGAGGGCGTGCCGTTGTCGTTGCTGCGGGAGGAGGGGCTTGCGGCTGCGCGGCGGGCGTTGTCGGACGGGCTTCTGCAGGAAGGGCCGTACGAGGAAGGTCGGGCTGTGCTGACGCTGCAGGGGCGGTTGCTGGCGGATGCGGTGGTTCGGGACCTCGTGGACTGAGGTGCGCGGCGTTGGTACTGGGGCCGGGGCGTCGCACGGCCCGGCGTAGCCGGGTGCCGCTGCGCCCACCCGTGCCGCCCTGGCGGCACGATCGCCCGCAGCTCAGCACCTACGCCGGCGTCGTCACGAAGTCGATCAGTTCCTCCACCCTGCCCAGCAGTTCCGGCTCCAGGTCCTTGTACGACCGGACACCCGACAGGATCCGCTGCCAAGCCGCGCCCGTGTTCTCCGGCCAGCCCAGCGCCCGGCACACCCCCGTCTTCCAGTCCTGGCCGCGCGGGACCCGAGGCCATGCCTCGATGCCCAGGGACGACGGTTTCACCGCCTCCCAGATGTCGATGTAGGGATGGCCGACGACCAGGGCGTGGTCGCTCGTCACCGACTCGGCGATGCGCCACTCCTTGCTGCCCGGCACCAGGTGGTCCACCAGGACGCCGAGGCGGGCGTCGGGGCCGGGGGCGAAGGACTCGACGATGGACGGCAGGTCGTCGACGCCCTCCAGGTACTCCACGACCACGCCCTCGATGCGCAGGTCGTCGCCCCAGACCTTCTCGACCAGCTCGGCGTCGTGCCGGCCCTCGACGTAGATGCGGCCGGCGCGTGCCACGCGTGCGCGGGCACCGGGGACGGCAACCGAACCGGACGCCGTGCGGGTGGGACGTGCGGGGCCGCCCGGCGAAGGGCGGATCAGTGTCACGGCCCTGCCCTCCAAGAGGAAGCCGCGCGGCTCCATGGGGAACACCCGGTGCTTGCCGAAGCGGTCCTCCAGTGTCACCGTGCCCGCCTCGCAGCGGATCACCGCGCCGCAGAAGCCGGTCCCGGCCTCCTCGACGACCAGACCCGGCTCCGCCGGAACCTCGGGCACCGGCTGCTGCGGCTTCTTCCACGACGGGGTCAGATCGGGTGAGTACTGGCGCATTCGAATGACGATAGGAGAAGCCGGGGGGTGGTCACGGAGACACGCCGAAACGCGCCGCCAGCGTGTCCCGCTGGGCGCGGACGAACGCCGCGTCCACCACCGCTCCGTGACCGGGCACGTACAGCGCGTCCTCCCCGCCCAGGTCGAGCAGCCGGCCCAGGGCGGCCGGCCAGTGCGACGGCACGGCGTCGGGGCCCGCCTGCGGCTCGCCGGACTCCTCGACCAGATCGCCGCAGAACACCACCTCCGGATCCCCCGGCACCAGCACCGCCAGATCGTGCGCGGTGTGCCCGGGGCCCACGTTCGCCAGCAGCACCTGGCGCCCGCCGCCCAGGTCGAGGGTCCACTCGCCGGAGACCAGGTGGCGGGGCGCGACCAGCCGGTCCGCAGACTCCTGCGCGGTGGTCTCCGCCAGGCCGTTGCGTACCGCGTCGGCGCGCAGCTCCTGGCGGTCCCGTACGCGCGTCAGCACCGCGTCCACGCCCACCGCGCCGAACACCTCAGCGTCCGTGAAGGCCGCGACCCCGAAGACGTGGTCGAAGTGGGGATGGGTCAGCGCGAGATGCGTCACATGGTGACCGGTGAGGGACTGCGCCTGCTCGCGCAACCGCGCGCCCTCGGCCGGGCTCGACCCCGCGTCGATCACGAGTACCGCGCCCTCACCGACGACCAGCCCCGCCGTGCAGTCCCACACCGGAAGCCGGCACCGCCCCACCCCGGCGGCCACGCGCTCCCACCCGAGCTCTTCCCAAGTCACCGTCATACGGCGACGCTAGCGGTGACCCCCGCCCGGGGCACGACGGCATGCGACCAGCCTTGCCGGGGGTGTACCCCACCGCCGTACACTGGGCGGGGAATGCTGGCACTCGCACGCGCAGAGTGCCAGGCACGACAGGCAGGACACCAGGCGGACGACTTCTGGAGGTGTGCGCGAATGCTCAGTGAACGCAGGCTGCAGGTGCTGCGCGCCATCGTCCAGGACTACGTCGGCACCGAGGAGCCGGTCGGCTCCAAGGCCCTCACCGAGCGGCACAACCTCGGCGTCTCCCCGGCCACCGTCCGCAACGACATGGCGGCCCTCGAGGACGAGGGGTACATCGCCCAGCCGCACACCAGCGCCGGGCGCATCCCCACCGACAAGGGCTACCGGCTGTTCGTGGACAAGCTGGCCGGTGTCAAGCCGATGACCGCGCCCGAGCGGCGCGCGATCCAGAACTTCCTCGAGGGTGCCGTCGACCTCGACGACGTCGTGGCGCGTACGGTACGGCTGCTGGCCCAGCTCACACGCCAGGTCGCCGTCGTGCAGTACCCGTCGCTGACCCGCTCGACCGTGCGGCATGTGGAGTTGCTCTCCCTCGCGCCCGCGCGCGTGATGCTCGTGCTGATCACGGACACCGGGCGGGTCGAGCAGCGCGTGGTCGACTGCCCGGCACCCTTCGGCGAGGCCTCGCTCGCGGATCTGCGCGCGCGGCTCAACAGCCGTGTGGCGAACCGCCGTTTCACGGATGTGCCGAGTCTGGTGGAGGATCTGCCGGAGGCGTTCGAGCACGAGGACCGGGGTACGGTCTCCATGGTGCTCTCCACACTTCTGGAGACGCTCGTCGAGGAGAACGAGGAGCGGCTGATGATCGGCGGCACCGCCAACCTGACCCGCTTCGGGCATGACTTTCCCCTCACGATCCGGCCGGTGCTGGAGGCGCTTGAGGAGCAGGTGGTGCTCCTCAAGCTGCTCGGCGAGGCGAAGGATCCGGGCGTGACCGTACGTATCGGTCATGAGAACGCCCACGAAGGACTCAACTCCACGTCCGTCGTGTCGGTCGGCTACGGTTCGGGCGGCGAAGCTGTCGCCAAGCTCGGCGTGGTCGGACCGACCCGCATGGACTACCCGGGAACGATGGGAGCGGTACGCGCAGTGGCACGGTACGTCGGACAGATCCTGGCGGAGTCGTAGTGGCCACGGACTACTACGCCGTACTCGGCGTGCGCCGCGACGCGTCGCAGGAAGAGATCAAGAAGGCCTTCCGGCGGCTCGCGCGCGAGCTGCACCCGGACGTCAACCCCGATCCGAAGACCCAGGAGCGGTTCAAGGAGATCAACGCCGCTTACGAGGTGCTGTCGGACCCGCAGAAGAAGCAGGTCTACGACCTCGGCGGCGACCCGCTCTCGCAGGCCGGTGGCGGCGGCGCGGGCGGCTTCGGGGCCGGCGGCTTCGGGAACTTCTCGGACATCATGGACGCGTTCTTCGGCACGGCGTCGCAGCGCGGTCCGCGCTCGCGCACCCGCCGCGGCCAGGACGCGATGATCCGTATCGAGATCGAGCTCGACGAGGCGGCCTTCGGCACGACGAAGGACATCCAGGTCGACACGGCGGTCGTGTGCAACACCTGCAGCGGTGAGGGCGCGGCGCCGGGGACCACGGCCCAGACGTGTGACATGTGTCGCGGCCGCGGTGAGGTGTCACAGGTCACGCGGTCCTTCCTCGGTCAGGTCATGACCTCGCGGCCCTGCCCGCAGTGCCAGGGCTTCGGCACGGTCGTCCCGACCCCCTGCCCGGAGTGCGCCGGTGACGGCCGCGTCCGCTCCCGCCGCACGCTGACCGTGAAGATCCCGGCCGGTGTCGACAACGGCACGCGGATCCAGCTCGCCGGTGAGGGCGAGGTCGGTCCCGGCGGCGGTCCCGCGGGCGACCTGTACGTCGAGATCCACGAACTGCCCCACTCGCAGTTCCAGCGCCGCGGCGACGACCTGCACTGCACGGTCACGCTCCCGATGACGGCGGCCGCCCTCGGCACGAAGGTGCCGCTGGAGACGCTGGACGGCCTGGAGGAGGTCGACATCCGCCCGGGCACCCAGTCCGGCCAGTCGATCCCGCTGCACGGCCGCGGTGTCACGCACCTGCGCGGCGGCGGACGCGGCGACCTCATCGTCCACGTCGAGGTCCAGACCCCGAGCAAGCTGGACGTCGAGCAGGAGCGCCTGCTGCGCGAGCTGGCCAAACTGCGCGGCGAGGAGCGCCCGCAGGGGCAGTTCCAGCCGGGGCAGCAAGGGTTGTTCTCGCGGTTGAAGGACGCGTTCAACGGGCGGTGACGTCGGGTCCCCTGGGGGTCGGCAGGTGCCTGTTCCTCTGGTCTATGCCACACGGCAGGCCGGTTTCGGAGTTGTTCGGAGGACGTGACAACATGCGGTCATGTCCTCCGCGCTGACCGATCTCTTCCCGCACCCGATCGTGCAGGCCCCCATGGCGGGCGGCGTCTCCGTACCGAAGCTCGCCGCCGCCGTGTGCGAGGCGGGCGGGCTCGGGTTCCTCGCCGCCGGGTACAAGACCGCCGACGGGATGTACCAGGAGATCAAGCAGCTCCGCAGCCTCACCGGCAGGCCCTTCGGAGTGAACCTCTTCATGCCGCAGCCGGAGTACGCCGACCCCGCCGCCATCGACGTCTACGCCCACCAGTTGGCCGGCGAGGCCTCCTGGTACGAGGCCGAGCTCGGCGACCCCGACAGCGGCCGCGACGACGGCTACGAGACCAAGCTCGCGGTCCTGCGCGACAACCCCGTGCCCGTGGTGTCGTTCCACTTCGGCACGCCGAGCCGGGAGGTCGTCGACGCCCTGCACCGGGTCGGCACCTTCGTCCTGGTCACCGCCACCACCCCCGACGAGGCCCGGGCCGTCGAGCGGGCGGGCGCCGACGCGGTCATCGCGCAGGGCGTCGAGGCCGGCGGCCACCAGGGCACGCACCGGGACATCCCCGAGACGGACGGTTCCGGCATCGGGCTGCTGTCGCTGGTCGCCCAGATCCGGGAGACCGTGAGCATCCCGATCATCGCCGCCGGCGGCATCATGCGCGGCGGCCAGATCGCCGCGGTCCTCGCGGCGGGCGCGAGCGCGGCCCAGCTCGGCACCGCCTTCCTCGCCACGGCCGAGTCGGGCGCGAACGCCCTGCACAAGCAGGCGCTGACCAACCCCCTGTTCGTCCGTACGGAGTTGACCCGGGCCTTCTCCGGGCGCCCGGCGCGCGGTCTCGTCAACCGCTTCCTGCGTGAGCACGGCCCGTACGCCCCCGCCGCCTATCCCGAGATCCACCACCTCACCTCGCCGCTGCGCAAGGCCGCCGCCAAGGCGGGGGACGCGCAGGGCATGGCGCTGTGGGCGGGACAGGGGCACTGGATGGCGCGGGAGCTGCCGGCCGGACAGCTGGTGGAGGTGCTGGCCGGTGAACTCGCCGCGGCGTGGACAGCGTTGTCGGGCGGAGGCGGAGTCCGATGACAGCTCCGGTATTCGTGGTCGAGCACTTCGACGCGGGCGGGGGCGGCCGCTATGTCCTCGACGGTCCCGAAGGACGGCACGCCGTCTCCGTGAAGCGGCTGCGGCCCGGTGAGGACGTCGTCCTCACGGACGGGGCCGGGCGCTGGGCGGACGGTGTCGTGCTCGACACCGAGGGCAAGGACCGGCTGATCGTCCGGCTGGACCCGGTGACCGAGGAGCCGCAGGCGCAGCCCCGGGTGACCGTCGTCCAGGCGCTGCCCAAGGGTGACCGCGGGGAGCTGGCCGTCGAGATGATGACCGAGGTCGGCGTCGACGCGATCGTGCCGTGGGCGGCGGCGCGCTGCATCACGCAGTGGAAGGGCGAGCGCGGGGCGAAGGCGCTGGGGAAGTGGCGGGCCACCGCCCGGGAGGCCGGCAAGCAGTCGCGCCGGGTCAGGTTCCCCGAGGTCGCCGAGACGGCTACGACCAAGCAGGTCGCGGCGCTGCTGGCGGGGGCGGAGTTCGCTGCCGTGCTGCACGAGAGCGGGGACTCGCCGCTGGCGACGGCCGGACTGCCGTCGTCCGGTGAGATCGTGCTGGTGGTGGGGCCCGAAGGGGGCGTGGCGCCGGAAGAGTTGGCGCTGTTCGGGGAAGCGGGGGCCGAGGCGTTTCGCCTCGGGCGCAGTGTGCTGCGCACATCGACTGCCGGGACCGCGGCCGCGGCCGTGCTCCTGGCACGCACCGGCCGCTGGACCTGACCCCTCTCGGAGGCACCGTGGAACTCGCACAGGTACGACTGCTCGTGACCGACTTCGCCGCCTGTTACCGCTTCTACGGCGAGGTTCTCGGCCTCAAGCCGCAGTCGGGGGCGGCGGACGGGCCGTACGAGAAGTTCAGCCCCGCGGCGGGCTCCGCGGGAATCGCGTTGCAGGACCGCTCGGTGATGGCCGAAGTGCTCGACGAGTTGGGCGACTCGGCGAACGGCCACCGCTCCCTGGTCGTCCTGCGCGTCGACGCCCTCGACGCGTACTGCGAGGAGATCACGATGCGCGGCGCCACGATCCTCCACGGCCCGGCCCTCCTGACCGACCGCCTGCGCGTCGCCCACCTCAAGGACCCGGAGGGCAACTTGGTGGAACTCCAGGAATGGCTGCTGCTGCGCGGCTGACGGCTTGCCTGCGCGCATACGCCGGGCTGCGCAACGCCCCGCTCCCGCAACAACGCCGGGTGGCCATTTGCGCTCTACCGCCCCGCCCCCGACGGTGGCAGGCTGCCCTCCATGGGGGCATTGAGGAGGAACTGGCGGGGGCCGCGCAGTCGTAGGGTGACGGTCGCGGTGGCATTCGCGCTGGCTGCCGTCGGCGGCGCGGTCGCGTGTGAACCCGGTGCCGGGATCAGCTCCGCGTCCGTCGCGTACACCACCGACGAGACCGTCACCAAGGAACTCAACCGGCAGAAGGCGGGCGTGCGGTGGCTGACGTGCACCGCTTCCTACGGGGACTCCGGCCAGGGCGGGAAGCCGTCGCCCTCGGCGAGTGAGAAGACCGTCGCCACCGTCGACTGCGAGGGCGAGACGGACGACGGGAAGGACATCACCGTCGACGGCAAGGTCACCCACGCGGTGGACGGTGCCTGTGTGCGCGGGAACATCACCGCCAAGGTGGACGGCAAGGTGTGGTTCGAGGTCGACGGGCTCGGCGACTGCAACTCCACCAGCCCGCCGCCCGTGGGGGGCGGGCCCACGAACGGGCAGCCCGGCCCCACCGTCACCGTGACCGTCACCCAGACCATCTGGTGCGATCGGTACCCCGACTGCCGGCCCGTCGAGGGCAAGTGACGTGCGCCAGAGGCGAACGGCAAGTGATCCGAAGTCTGTCCCCGGGACGCCGTCCCTGCATAGGGTGATCGGGTGACACAGTCCGCATCGCCTGCTTACCTCCGGTTCCCCCACGTGCACGGTGACCTGGTCGCCTTCACCGCCGAGGACGACGTGTGGCTCGCTCCTCTCGACGGCGGACGGGCCTGGCGGGTCAGCGCCGACAACGTGCCGGTGACCCTGCCCCGAATCTCGCCCGACGGCACCACCGTCGCCTGGACCTCCACCCGCGACGGCGCCCCCGAGGTGCACATCGCTCCGGTCGACGGAGGCCCCGCCAAGCGCCTGACGTACTGGGGCAGTCTCAAGACCCAGGTGCGCGGCTGGACCCCGGACGGCGAGGTACTCGCGATCAGTTCCCAGGGACAGGCGAGCCTGCGCCGCACCTGGGCGCGTGCCGTTCCGCTCGACGGCGGTCCGGCCACCACCCTGCCGTACGGGCCGGTCGGTGACATCGCCTACGGGCCGAGTGTCGTCCTGCTGTCCGCGCCGATGGGGCGCGAGGCCGCCTGGTGGAAGCGGTACCGGGGCGGTACGGCGGGCAAGTTGTGGATCGACCGGGAGGGCGACGGGGAGTTCGTCCGGCTGCACGAGGAACTCGACGGGAACATCGAGTACCCGCTGTGGGTGGGGGACCGTACCGCCTTCCTGTCCGATCACGAGGGCACCGGCGCGCTGTACTCCTCCCTCGCCGACGGATCAGACCTGCGGCGGCACACCCCGCATGGGGGCACCTCCCGCTCGAGCGAAGCCGAGAGTGGGGGAGGCTTCTACGCCCGGCACGCAGCGACCGACGGCACCCGTGTCGTCTACTCCAGCGCCGGTGAGCTGTGGGTGCTGGACGACCTGGACGGGGCCGAACCGCGGCGGCTCGACGTGCGGCTCGGCGGGCAGCGCGTCGATCTCCAGCCGTTCCCGGTCAACGCCTCCCGGTGGTTCGGGTCGGCGTCCCCGGATCACACCGCGCGCGGCAGTGCCGTGTCCGTGCGCGGGTCCGTCCACTGGGTCACCCACCGCTCCGGCCCGGCCCGCGCGCTGGCCGCGACGCCCGGGGTGCGGGCCCGGATGCCGCAGGCGTTCCGCGCGGACGGCGAGGAGTGGGTCGTGTGGGTGACGGACGCCGAGGGCGACGACGCCCTGGAGTTCGCCCCCGCCACCGGTCTCGCCCCGGGGGCGACACCGCGCCGGCTCGCCGCCGGGCAGCTCGGCAGGGTGCTGGACCTCGCCATGGCACCGGACGGCAGCCGCGCGGCCGTGGCCTCCCACGACGGTCGCCTGCTGCTCGTCGAGAGGGAGACGGGCGAGCTGCGGGAGGTGGACCGCAGCGAGGACGGTGACGTGTCCGGGCTCGTCTTCTCGCCCGACTCCTCCTGGCTCGCCTGGTCCCACCCCGGACCGCGGCCCCTGAGCCAGCTGAAGCTCGCCAACACCACCGACCTGTCGGTCACCGAGGCGACCCCGCTGCGCTTCCAGGACTACGCACCGGCGTTCACGACGGACGGCAAGCACCTCGCGTTCCTGTCGACCCGCTCCTTCGACCCGGTCTACGACGAGCACGTCTTCGACCTGGCCTTCGTGGAGGGCGCCCGGCCGTATCTGATCACGCTCGCGGCCACTACATCCTCCCCGTTCGGGCCGCAGCGGCACGGCCGGTCCTTCGAGACGCCCGACCGGGAGGAGACCCCCGACAGCGAGGGCACCCCCACCACCCGCATCGACCTCGAAGGCCTCGCCGACCGCATCGTGCCCTTCCCGGTCGAGGCCGCCCGCTACTCCAACCTGCGCGCCGCCAAGGACGGTGTCCTGTGGCTGCGCCACCCGGTCGCCGGTGTGCTCGGCGCGTCCCGGGCCACCCCGGACGACCCCGACCCCAAGTCCGAGCTGGAGCGGTACGACCTCGCCCAGCAGCGCGTCGAGCATCTCGCCGTCGACGCCGACCACTTCGAGGTCAGCGGCGACGGCAAGCGGGTGCTGCTGTGGACCGACGGACGGCTGAAGGTCGTCCCCAGCGACCGGCGCGCCTCGAACGACGACGACAGCGACACCAACATCACCATCGACCTGGGCCGCGTACGCCAGTTCGTCGACCCGGCCGCCGAGTGGCGGCAGATGTTCGACGAGAACGGCCGCATCATGCGGGACCACTTCTGGCGGCCTGACATGAGCGGCGTCGACTGGGCCGGCGTCCTCGACCGCTACCGGCCGGTCGTGGACCGGCTCGCCACCCACGACGACCTGGTCGACCTGCTGTGGGAGGTGCAGGGCGAACTCGGCACCTCACACGCCTACGTCACCCCGCGCGGCGGATTCGGCGGCGGTCCCCGCCAGGGTTTGCTCGGCGCCGACATCTCCCGCCACGAGGACGGAAGTTGGCGTGTCGACCGCATCCTGCCCTCCGAGACCTCCGATCCGGACGCCCGCAGCCCGCTGGCCGCACCCGGCGTCGCCGTACGCCCCGGGGACGCGATCCTCGCGATCGCCGGACAGCCGGTCGACCCGGTGGCCGGACCCGGTCCGCTGCTGATCGGCACGGCGGGCAAGCCGGTCGAGCTGACCATCTCCCCGTCCGGCGGCGGCGACCCGCGGCACGCCGTCGTCGTCCCGGTCGCGGACGAGGAGCCGCTGCGGTACCACGCCTGGGTCGCCGACCGGCGCGCCTACGTCCACGAGAAGTCCGGCGGCCGCCTCGGCTACCTCCACGTCCCGGACATGCAGGCGCCCGGCTGGGCCCAGATCCACCGTGACCTGCGCGTCGAGGTCGCCCGCGAGGGCCTGGTCGTCGACGTCCGCGAGAACCGCGGCGGCCACACCTCCCAGCTGGTCGTCGAGAAACTCGCCCGCCGTATCGTCGGCTGGGCCGTTCCCCGCGGCATGCGCCCCTACAGCTATCCCGAGGACGCCCCCCGCGGCCCCGTCGTGGCCGTCGCCAACGAGTTCTCCGGCTCCGACGGCGACATCGTCAACGCCGCGGTCAAGGCCCTGGGCCTGGGACCGGTCGTCGGTACCCGCACGTGGGGCGGCGTCATCGGCATCGACAGCCGCTACCGCCTGGTCGACGGCACCCTCGTCACCCAACCCAAGTACGCCTTCTGGCTGGAGGGCTACGAGTGGGGGGTGGAGAACCACGGGGTGGACCCGGATGTGGAGGTCCTTCAGCGTCCCCAGGATTACGCGGCGGGCAGGGACGCCCAGCTGGACGAGGCGATCCGTATCGCGCTGGAGAACCTGGAGAACAGTCCCGCTAAGACGCCCCCTGCTGTGCCGACCGATTAGCGGCGCGGGGCTGTGTCGAGGTGCGGCTCCGCCGCATGGGCGCGACCAGCCCCAACGCACCCGCACCCGACGACGATACGATGCCCGAGTCGGACACCACATTCGGCCAACCCCCGGAGGGAAAATGGCAGGGGAGCCACAGGGCGACTGCCTGTTCTGCAAGATCGTCGCCGGAACCATCCCGGCGACGATCGTCCGCGAGACGGACACCACCGTCGCGTTCCGCGACATCAACCCCCAGGCCCCCACGCACGTCCTGATCATCCCCAAGGCGCACCACGAGAACGCCGCCGCACTCGCCGCCGCCGACCCGGCCCTCACCGCGGACGTGCTCCGCGAGGCCCAGGCCGTCGCCGACGAGGAGAAGCTGGACAGTTACCGCCTCGTGTTCAACACCGGCAGCGGCGCCGGCCAGACGGTCTGGCACGTGCACGGTCACGTGCTCGGCGGCCGCGGTCTCGACTGGCCTCCGGGATGATCCGCCTTGTCCGTACGTGAACTCGTGGTGCTCGGCACCGCCAGCCAGGTCCCGACCCGACACCGCAACCACAACGGCTACCTGCTCCGCTGGGACGGCGAGGGCATCCTGTTCGACCCCGGCGAGGGCACGCAGCGCCAGATGGTGCGCGCCGGGGTCGCCGCGCACGACCTGAACCGGCTCTGCGTCACGCATTTCCACGGCGACCACGCGCTGGGCCTGCCCGGGGTCATCCAGCGCATCAACCTCGACCAGGTGCCGCACGAGATCACCGCCCACTACCCGAAGTCCGGGCAGCGCTTCTACGAGCGGCTTCAGTTCGCCACGCCCTACCGCGCGACCGTCTTCATCACCGAGGCCCCGGCCGACGGGGACGGCGTGCTCGCGGTCACGCCGTCGTACACGCTGGACACCCGCAGGCTGTCGCACTCGGTCGAGTCGTACGGCTACCGGATCATCGAGCACGACGGCCGCCGCATGCTGCCCGAGCGGCTCGCCGCGCACGGCATCAAGGGCCCGGATGTCGGCCGGATCCAGCGCGAGGGGTCGCTCGGCCCGGTCTCGCTCGACGACGTCAGCGAGGTGCGGCGCGGGCAGCGGTTCGCGTTCGTCATGGACACCCGGCTGTGCGACGGGGTGTACGCGCTCGCCGAGGGCTGCGACATGCTCGTCATCGAGTCGACCTTCCTCGACGAGGACGAGCAACTCGCCGTGGAGCACGGTCATCTGACGGCAGGGCAGGCCGCCCGGGTGGCCCGGGACGGTGGTGTGCGGCACCTGGTGCTGACCCACTTCAGCCAGCGCTACAACGACCCGGACGAGTTCGAGCGGCAGGCGCGGGCGGCGGGGTACGAGGGGGAGCTGACCGTGGCGCACGATCTGCTGAGGGTGCCGGTTCCGAAGCGTCGGTGACACGGCCGTACGATGAATTGATGTCCCTCCCCAAAGCCGAACTGCACCTTCATATCGAAGGCACCCTGGAACCGGAACTGGCCTTCGAGCTCGCCGCGCGCAATGGCGTCACGCTGCCGTACGCGGACACGGACGAGCTGCGCGAGGCGTACCGGTTCGAGGACCTCCAGTCGTTCCTGAACCTGTACTACGAGCTCATGGCCGTCCTGCGCACCGAGCGGGACTTCGAGGACCTGGCGAACGCCTACCTCGAACGCGCCGCCGCCCAGGGCGTGCGGCACGCGGAGATCTTCTTCGACCCGCAGGCCCACACCAGCCGCGGGCTGGAGCTCGGCACGGTCGTCGAGGGGCTGTGGCGGGCGCTGGGCGACAGCGAGTCCCGGCACGGCGTGTCGACCCGGCTGATCATGTGCTTCCTGCGCGACGAGTCCGCCGAGTCGGCCCTGGCGACCCTTCAGGCGGCCAAGCCGTACCTGGACCGGATCACCGGCGTCGGCCTCGACTCGGCCGAGGTCGGGCATCCGCCGGCGAAGTTCCGCGAGGTGTACGAGGCCGCCGCCGCGCTCGGGCTGCGGCGGGTCGCGCACGCCGGTGAGGAGGGGCCGCCGGAGTACATCACCGAGGCGCTGGACGTCCTCGGCGTCGAGCGGGTCGACCACGGGCTGCGCTGCGTGGAGGACCCGGCGCTGGTGGAGCGGCTGGTGCGGGAGCGGGTGCCGCTGACGCTGTGTCCCCTGTCGAACGTCCGGCTGCGGACCGTCGACACCCTCGCCGACCATCCGCTGCCCGCCATGCTGGACGCCGGCCTGATGTGCACGGTGAACTCGGACGATCCGGCGTACTTCGGCGGATACGCCGGTGACAACTTCGACGCCGTGCGCGACACCCTCGGCCTGAGCGAGGAGCGGCTGCGCGAGCTCGCCCGCAACTCCTTCCTCGCCTCGTTCCTGGAGGACGACGAGGAGCTGCGGGCGCGGTATCTCGCGGAGGTGGAGGCCTACGAGTTCCGCTGAGGAACCCGCGGCCTCAGAAGACCTCCGGTGGCCTCAGAGGACCTCCGACCCCGCCTTGCCGTAGGCGCGCTGGGCCGGGACGGCCGGGGTGTCCACGGTGATCTCCACCACCGGCTGTTCCGGAGCGCCGATCTCGGGGACCGTGCCGGTGGGGGTGCCCGTGGCGGCGGCGACCAGGGCGGCCGGGTGGCCGCCGCGGCGGCGGATCGCCCCGGCGAGCAGCGGGCGTCCGCTCGTGTGCAGGGCGACGGCGGTCATCGGCAGGGCGACCACCAGCAGGCCGGCGGCCAGGATCGCGCCCATGGCCGGGAACCCGGCCTGCGCGGACAGCAGGCTGCCGGTGAGCGGCCCGGCGGCCGTGCCCAGCGAGGACGCCGAGCCGACGAGCACCGCCCAGCGGCCGCGCGGATCGAGCGAGGCGGCGAGTCCGATCAGGTACGACAGCACCACCGGATACAGGGTGTTCCAGGCGATCTCGCCGGTCGCGAAGCTCGCCAGGTCGGTCGCGGAGGCGCTGAGCACGATGCAGCCGGCGATGAGGACCGTGCCCGCCCCGATCGGCACCGCGCGCCCCAGCCGCGCCCCGAGCGCGCCCGCCGCGAGGACGCCGGTCAGCCCGGCGCCCAGTGCCACGGCGAAGACGGCGCCGACGGTGGCCTCGCCGAGGTGGGCCTGGGTCAGCCCGATCTGGCCGCTCACGCCCCACAGGGAGTTCTGGGCGAGCGACCAGCACACCATGGCGGCGGCCAGCACCAGGCCCGAACGGGCGTGTGGCAGCCGGGCCTTGTGGTGCCGCGCGGGCGCGGCGGGCGTACCGGCGGGCAGACGGCCGGTCAGCGGCCACACGGCCAGGGCCGTGAGGGCGATCGCGGCCAGGGGCAGACCGTGCCCCGGGCCGAGGTGCGGGACCGTCAGATACACGGCGCCCGCGAGGGCGGAGACGGTGAGCAGCCCGGCAGTGGAGGCCCTGTGCGGGTCCCGCTGGGCGGCGATCAGGGTGGCGGCGACGGTGGTGGCCGTGCCGGATCCGAACCCGCCGACCACCGCACCGGCGACGACGGCCGGGACGGCGGTGGCCAGTGCGGCACCGCCGTAGCCGAGCAGGGCCAGTGCGAGCCCGAGCCGGGCGAGGGCGCGGGCCCCGATCCGTTCGACCCGTGAGGCCAGGGCGAATCCGGCGGTCGCCGAACTCAGCAGCAGCGCACTGCCGACGGCGCCGGCCTGGGTGGCGGAGAGCGGAAGGCCCGAGTCGAGTCTGCCGACGGTGGTCGGCAGCAGATACGGGGCGAGGTACCCGGCCGTGAAAAGGGCGACGAGGGGCCAGGGGGTGGTGCGGGGGGCGAACACGGGCGTTCCCAGGGCATGCGAAAGGAGCGGCGGAGGAGGGGGATTGGGCGACGACCGTCGACGGACAGGAACGCGCGGGCAATTTGTATCAAGCAAGTAGTCGTACGAGTTAACCCGGAGGGTGTGATGTGGCGCACGTTGCGTTTGGTGCGGTGAAGTCCGGGTAGACGAGCGCCTTTCCCGAGGTGGCGTAGAGGTTTCCGCTAACGCCAGTGCACCGACCCGGCCCCTGGAACCGTCGCCTCCACTTTTGCCCGGATCTCCCGCATCACGGCGACGATCCGCTCCTCGTGCTCCGGCGTGAGCCGGGCCACCGGCACCGAGCAGCTGATCGCGTCCTGTGCGGGGGTGTCGTAGCGCAGCGCGAACCCGAAGCCGACGATGCCGGTCACGCCCTCCTGCCGGTCCACGGACCAGCCGCGGGCCCGGACCCGGGCGAGGTCGGCCGCCAGGGACTCCCGGCTGGTGTGCGAGTTCGGGGTCAGCGCCTCGTACGGCCCCTCGGGCAGTTCCGCGTCCGGGCGTTCCGCCAGCAGGGCCTTGCCCAGGGCCCCGACGTGCGCGGGCAGTCGCCGGCCCACCCGGCTGATCGTGCGCAGGTACTCGTGCGACTCCCGCGTCGCCAGATACGCCACGTCCCGGCCGTCCAGCCGGCCCATGTGGATCGTCTCGCCGAGCGCCTCGGACGCCTCGTCGAGATACGGCCGTACGACCCGGACCCGCGGGTCGGAGTCGAGGTAGCTGGTGCCGGTGAGCAGTGCGCGGATGCCGATGCCGTACAGGGAGCCGGTGACGTCGGTGCGGACCCAGCCGCGCGAGATCAGGGTCTGGAGCAGCGCGTACATCGAGCTGCGCGGGACGCTGAGTTCGTCGGCCAGCTCCTGGAGCCGTGCCGGACGGTCGCCGCGCGCCGCGAGGAGTTCCAGCAACTCGACCGTGCGGGCCGCGGACTTCACTTCGCGGACGCCACCTGTGTCTGACATGCGCCGATCTTGACGTGCCCCCTGGCCTGGAGTCCAGGGATTCCGGCCTGGGACGGCCGCCCCTTCCGGGGGGGGGG
>NZ_DF968242.1:0-42673 GCF_001270025.1 Streptomyces azureus
CAGTTACCGACACGAGTGATCAAGTACGACGAGCCGTTCGAGGCCCGAGGTTAAAGATCAAGCTAGGGGGTGTCCGCAAAGTCCCGCCTGCCCCGCGGCGCCCGGCACGCTTCCCCAAGCTCTTCGAGAGCAGGGGGACCCCACTCGCCGCACCGGTTGAACACCCGCGTACAACCGGTACGCGGCCGTCCGCCCGGCACTCCCTCAAGCTCTTCGAGAAGGGGGGTACCCCCAGAGCACGCACCGAACGCCGCGGGGCCCGCCCTCCGGGCGGACGACGGGACTTGCGGACACCCCCCAGTGGTGGAGTTACTCTCATCCCTGCCCGAGCGCGCCACGAAAGGGAGACGTACGCCCATGGACACCGCCGCCACCGGACTGACCTTCCGCGATGCCACGGACGCCGACGTGGACGAGCTGGTCGCGCTGATCGAGTCGGCGTACCGGGGGGACGCGAGCCGGGCCGGGTGGACCACCGAGGCGGACATCCTCCAGGGGCAGCGGACCGATCCGGAGGGTGTGCTGGCCGTCATCAAGGCGCCCGACGGCCGACTGCTGACGGTGGAGCGGGAGGAGCGGATCGTCGCCTGCTGCCAGCTCGAGCACCGGGGGGAGCACGCCTACTTCGGCATGTTCGCGGTCAGCCCCCGGCTCCAGGGCGAGGGCCTCGGCAAGGTGATCATCACGGAGGCGGAGCGGCTGGCCCGTGAGACGTGGGGCGTGACGGAGATGCACATGACCGTGATCTCCGTACGCGACGACCTCATCGCCTGGTACGAGCGGCGCGGCTACCGCCGAACGGGACGGATGACCCCGTTCCCGTACGGCGACGAGCGCTTCGGGGTTCCGCAGCGCGACGACCTGCAGTTCGAGCTGCTGGTCAAGGAGCTGGCCTAGTCACCAGGGCCTGTCCCGCAACAGGCCCTACGCCGTGAAACGGCCCGTGCGCTTGATGTCCGGGTGGTCGGTGGTCGCGCCGTCCAGACCGAAGGCGCGGACGAGACGCAGGTGGTCCTGCGTGTTCACCACCCAGCCGATGATCCTCAGGTCGGCCTTGCGGGCGCGCTCCACGATCTCCAGGGTGAGCCGCCTGATGTTCAGGCAGACGGTCTCGGCACCGGCTGCGACGGCGCGGTCCACGATGTCGGTGCCGTAGCGGCTGGCGATCAGCGCGGTGCGCACACCCGGCACCAGTGGCTTGATCTCGGCGATCGCCTCGTCGTGGAACGAGGACACCTCCACCCGGCCCGCCAGCCCGCGCCGGTTCATCACCTCGGCCAGGGCCCGCGCCGCCTGGACGTCCTTGATCTCCGCCTGGAGCGGCGTCGATACGGCGTCCAGGACCTCCTCGAAGACCGGCACCCGCTCGCCCCGGCCCGCGTCCAGGGCCCGCAGCTCGGCGAGGGTCTTCTCGGCGATCGCCCCGGTGCCGTCGGTCGTGCGGTCCACGTCCGTGTCGTGCATGACGACGAGCGCGCCGTCCTTGCTCAGATGCAGATCGAGTTCGATGACGTCGAGGCCGGCCTCCTGCGCGGCGACGAAGGACCGGAGGGTGTTCTCGGGTTCCACACCCATGACTCCGCGGTGACCGATGGTGAGGAAGTTCAAGACGCGACTCTCTTCCGTCGACAGGCGGCACTGGGGGCCTGACGGCCCACCTGACCGTATCGCCTGCACCCGCCCTGTGCAGAGGGCGAGGGCATGGTCGGCGTGCGCGCGGGCAGAAGCATGGTCGACAGGAAAAAGTGCGGTGAAGGGCAGGGTAAGGCAGGATATTTTCCCGAGGTGGCCCTTGCTCGGAGGAACCTTGTGTGTATACGGTCGGTGTACGCGAGATTCTCCCGTGGAAGGTGTGACATGACGGAAATTCTTGTGCAGGTGGGTTCGGAGGAATGGGTTCCTCCCGTGACCAGGGTGGTGGAGCACCCGGCATGGCCCGTGCTCAAGGATGCCGTGGAGCGGATCCGGCCATGGCAGTCCAAGGACGGGTCGATCGACTTCGACGCCGAGGGCGCGCCCGACCCGGCCGACGCCGAGCTCGCCGTCCGCCAGGTCACGGACGCGGTCCTGGAGCTCTCCCCGCTGCTCCCGCACGACCGCGCCTACCACGAGGCCCTGGCCAAGGACCTGACCCGGTGGGCCGACGGCGGCTTCCAGGTGCCCGACTTCCTCGACTCGCTGCTGGCCTTCCAGCCCGCCGCCAACCGCGCGGACGGCCTCCAGCACCTGGTCGTCTTCCCGATGTACACGCAGAACGGCAACCCGGACCGCAACCTCGAAGCGGTCGTGCTGCGCATGGTCTGGCCGGACTGGCTGGCCGAACTGGAGCGCACCCGCTACGACAACCCGCTGTTCTGCGGCATCAAGTTCGAGGACTTCACGGCCGGCTACGACACCAACTCCGCGGTGCTCTTCCCCGAGACCATCGCCGTGCGCGAAGCCCCCGAGCGGTTCAGCTGGGGCGGCATCTTCTGCGACCGCGAGGCCGCCCGCTTCCGCCGCGTCACCGACGCCGCCGTCGACATCCTCGGCCTGGAGCTGCCCGAGGACGTCGCCGCGATGGTCCACGACCAGAAGCGCTGCGAGGAGGCGTTCGTCCTGTGGGACATGGTCCACGACCGCACCCACAGCCACGGCGACCTGCCGTTCGACCCGTTCATGATCAAGCAGCGCCAGCCGTTCTGGATGTACGGGCTGGAGGAGCTGCGCTGCGACCTCACCGCCTTCAGGGAGGCCGTGAAGCTCGCGCAGGACGGCGTACCGCAGGCGCGTGACGTGCAGGTCGCGGTGCTCTTCGACCGTATGTTCCGCTTCCCGGTCACCGGCGAGCGCGTGCGCAACTACGACGGCCTCGGCGGCCAGCTCCTCTTCGCCTACCTGCACAGGCACGACGTCGTCCGCTGGACCGACAACAAGCTCTCCATCGACTGGGAGCGGGCCCCGCAGGTCACCAACCAGCTGTGCGCCGAGATCGAGCAGCTGTACCGCGACGGCATCGACCGCCCCAAGCTCGTCCACTGGTTCGCCGGGTACGAGCTCGTCTCCACCTACCTCTCCCCGCACCCGGGATCGAAGTGGGCCAAGGGCCCGGACGCCCTGGATCTGACGCAGCCGCCGCGGAAACTCGTCGATGACGTGCTTCCGGACGAGTTTCCGCTGAGCATGTTCTATGAGGCACTGTCCAAGAAGCTGAAGAACGTGATCGCCTCCACCAAGGGCATCACCGCGGACGGCGCCGAGCGGATCGCCGCGTGAGCGATCGGCGAAGCGAGAACACTGCTCAGGAGGCGAAGACCATGGCGGGGAACGGGGCGCTCAGCGGCGCGGTGATCGCGGTGGCCGGAGCGGGAGGGCCCGCGGGCCGGGCCGCACTGCTCAGGCTGGCCGAGGCGGGGGCCACCGTCATCGGCTCGGACAACGACCCGGAGCGGCTGGCGGAGGCGGTGGACGCGGCGAGCTACGCAACCGGCGGCGCCACCGTCACCGGTGACACGGTCGACCTGCTCGACCTGCGGGCCACTCGCGACTGGGCCACCCGCATCGAGAAGGACTTCGGCCGCGTCGACGGGCTGGTCCATCTCGTCGGCGGCTGGCGCGGCAGCGAGACCTTCACCCGGACCAGCCTCGACGACTGGGACTTCCTGGAGATGCTGCTCGTTCGCACCGTGCAGCACACGTCCCTCGCCTTCCACGAGGCGCTCCAGCGCAGCGACCGCGGCCGGTACGTGCTGATCAGCGCGGCGGGCGCCAGCAAGCCCACCGCGGGCAACGCCGCGTACGCCGCAGGCAAGGCGGCGGCCGAGGCGTGGACGCTGGCCATGGCCGACTACTTCCGCAAGGCCGGGGGTCCCGAGGGCCCGACCTCGGCGGCTGCCATCCTGGTGGTGAAGGCACTGGTGCACGACGCGATGCGCGCCGAGCGACCCAACGCGAAGTTCGCGGGCTTCACGGACGTCAAGGACCTGGCCGAGGCCATCACCGGGGTCTGGGAGAAGCCCGCCGCCGAAGTGAACGGAAACCGTCTGTGGCTTACCGAGAAGCCGTGAACCCGCCGAAGACCGACGCCCGTCGCCATCACGACCCCGAGGTCCGCGGTTTCGCCAGCGACAACTACGCCGGCGTCCACCCGGAGGTCCTCGCCGCCCTGGCCCTGGCCAACGGCGGACACCAGGTCGCGTACGGCGAGGACGCGTACACCGAGAACCTCCAGAGCGTCGTCCGCAGCCACTTCGGGGCCACGGCCGAGGCCTTCCCGGTCTTCAACGGCACCGGCGCCAACGTCGTCGCCCTCCAGGCGGTCACCGACCGCTGGGGCGCGGTGATCTGCGCGGAGAGCGCGCACATCAACGTCGACGAGTGCGGGGCGCCCGAGCGGGTAGGCGGCCTGAAGCTGCTCACCGTGCCCACGCCCGACGGCAAGCTCACACCCGAGCTGATCGACCGGCAGGCGTACGGCTGGGACGACGAGCACCGCGCGATGCCGCAGGTCGTCTCCATCGCCCAGGCCACCGAGCTGGGCACGGTCTACACGCCGGACGAGATACGCGCCCTGTGCGAGCACGCCCACGCGCACGGCATGAAGGTGCACCTGGACGGCTCCCGGCTGGCCAACGCCGCCGCCACGCTGAACGTCCCGATGCGGACGCTCGCGAACGCGGCCGGCGTGGACATCCTCTCCCTGGGCGGCACGAAGAACGGCGCCCTGTTCGGCGAGGCGGTCGTGGTGATCAACCAGGACGCCGTCAGCCACATGAAGCACCTGCGCAAGCTGTCCATGCAGCTCCCCTCCAAAATGCGCTTCGTGTCGGTGCAGCTGGAGGCCCTGCTCGCCCGGGACCTATGGCTGCGCAACGCCCGCCACTCCAACGAGATGGCCCAGCGCCTCGCCGAAGGCGTACGCGCCGTGCACGGCGTGGAGATCCTCTACGCGGTGCAGGCCAACGCGGTGTTCGCCCGCCTGCCGCACGACGTGAGCGAGCGCCTCCAGAAGCGGTTCCGCTTCTACTTCTGGGATGAGGCCGCGGGCGTCGTCCGCTGGATGTGTGCCTTCGACACGACCGAGGAGGACGTGGACGCGTTCGTGGCGGCACTGAAGGAGGAGATGGCCCGCTGAGGCCATCTCCTGGTGGACGCCGTCAGTTGACGACGATCCGCGCGCTGTTGTTGCGCAGGTTCGGGTCGAACTTCCGGATGCTCAGCTCGGGATCGTCGTTGACGGTGGCGACGGTGGTGCGTGCGCCGCGCACCACACGGTCGATCCGCAAGGGGATCTCGAAGGTGTACGACGCCTTTTCATGCAGGTAGATCGGCGTCTTGCAGTAGTGGGTCGTGGGGGACGCGCCGTCCTGCGAGGTCCAGCAGTCCTCCTCCGGCAGCCTCATCACCGTGGTGCCCTCCGGCGCCTGGAACCGCACCGTCGCCACGGCGGCGCCCGCACCCAGCGACGCCACCCAGGCCGGACCGCGGTTGTGCACGGTGACCCGGGCGGTCACGGTGTCACCGGCCGCCCCGCTCACCCTGCTGCCGGTGAGCCTCAGGTCAGCGGTGTTCCGGGCGTTGAGGATGACGGTCCGATAGTTGTCCTGCGGGTCGATGTCGGGGTCCGCTGCCGCGGCCCCGGCGGCGGCCACGGGGTGCAGATCCAGCTCGGCGCCCGTGCCCCGGGTCCACGTCCAGTCGCCGCGCATCTCCTCCAGCGCC
The DNA here is from genome assembly GCF_001270025.1 of Streptomyces azureus. Classification (NCBI taxonomy): domain Bacteria; kingdom Bacillati; phylum Actinomycetota; class Actinomycetes; order Kitasatosporales; family Streptomycetaceae; genus Streptomyces; species Streptomyces azureus. The sequence continues at coordinate 5,701 of NZ_DF968242.1, forward strand.
TCGTCGGAGTACGGATGGACGGAGTGGTCGAACCGCTCGTACAGCGCCTTCCGGCCCACGCCCAGACCGGTGTTCAGCGCGTACTGCTGCCCGGGTGCCACCGCCTCGTCCAGCACGCACAGGGCGGACGTACCGGTGGGGTGCTCCCGGTACTCGCAGTTGGCGTGCCGCTCCTCGAAACGCAGCCCGTACGAGGCGTTGAGCCACAGCAGTGTGCGCTCCGCGGTGCGGTTTCCGCTGTTGGACAGCGTCGTCCGCACGCTTGTCTCCGAGCCCGGCCGGAGGTCGTGCTGGTCGTCGGCCTGACTGAGGCCGAGGTCCGGCCCGTTGCCCACGCCGATCCGGGTCTCGGCCGGGTGGGCCGTCGCCTCTCCGGCGACGGCCGAGTAGCGCACGTACCCCGAGGCGCCGGCGTCCGCTCCGGGCAGCGCGCGCAGCCCGAACGTGGCGGCCGGCACGCTCTCCGTCCCGGCAGGCATCCCGGGGAAGTCGCAGACCGCCCTGACCTCCGACTCGGGCTCGCAGTTCGCGGGCCACGACACTCGCGCGAAAGAGGCGATCTCGCTGATGTCGACGGTCAGTCGCCCCGTCGGCACACTGCCGTCGGCGACATCGCGGCTGACCTGCACGGCCAGACTGCGCTCACGCGCGCCGCCGCCCGGGTCCGCGCCCGGCAGCACCGTCTCGTACGGCGCGCTGATCCACAGCTGGTTCTCCTGGGCGTGCGCGGGCCCGGCCCCGACTCCGGCCGCCGCCAGGGCGCAGCTCACGAGCGCGGCGCCGAGCAGGCGGTGTGGGTGCTTCATGTCTTCCCCCTTGTCACGGATCTGCAGGCCGAGACTGGTGGCGCGGGGGAAGGGTTGTGGCCGGGCGGGGGGTTGCGGCGGTGTCCAGCCGTTCCTCCCATCGATGCATAGATATGCGATTCGCCGAAAATAAATTGACCTGGGAGTGGTCTCGTCCCTACGCTCTGCCTGTATGCAGCTGATCCAGGAAACCCCCGACCTCTCCGCCTACTTGGTCGCTGACGAGGCGGTAGACCATCACCATCCGCTCGTTCGCGAGACAGCCGTCAAGCTGGCCAGGGGTGTGGCGAACTCGTATGAATATGCGCAGGCGGCGTTCGAGTTCGTGCGCGACACCATTCCGCACTCGCAGGATTCGGGCGATCTCCGTGTCACCTGGCGCGCCTCCGATGTCCTGGAACAGCGCACCGGCATCTGCTACGCCAAGGCCCACGCGCTCGCGGCGCTGCTGCGGGCCGAGGACATCCCGACCGCGTTGTGCTACCAGAGGCTCGACGTGGTGCACGGTCTGGTCGCCGTGCGGTTCGACGGCGCATGGCACCGGCAGGACCCCCCGGGGCAACAAGCCGGGTGTGGACGCGCAGTTCTCCCTCGACGGCGAGCGGCTCGCCTTCACGCCCGACCCGGTGTCGGGTGAGACGGACTGTCCGGTCCTGTATGCCGCGCCTCACCCGGTCGTACTCGACACCCTGAAATCAGCCGACGACCGGCCCCACTTGTGGGAGACACTCCCCACCGCACTCTGAGGCGGGACCCGAGCCCGGGCCGGCCATCCCCGGTGTCAGTGCGCCTCGGCCTCCCGCACCTGCTCCGGCGTCGGAGCAGTGCCGCCGAGGTGGGCCGGCATCCACCAGGTGTCGTCCGGGCCCTTCGGGCGTACGGGATAGGCGCGCTGGGCGGCCTCGAGGAGTTCCTGGACGCGCTCGCGCAGCTGACGGGTGATCGCGCCCGCGTACTTGTCGCGGGAGGCCTCGATCGCCTCGCCGACCCGGATCGTGATGGGGATGTGGCTGCGCTTGAAGTTGCGGGGGTGGCCCTTGGTCCACAGCCGCTGCGTGCCCCACACCGCCATCGGGATCAGCGGGACACCTGCCTCCTGGGCCATGCGCGCGGCACCCGACTTGAAGCTCTTCAGCGTGAACGACTGCGAGATGGTCGCCTCCGGGAAGACCCCGACGATCTCGCCCGACCGCAGTGAGTCCAGGGCGTGCGCGTAGGCCGCCTCGCCCTGCTTGCGGTCCACGGGGATGTGCTTCATCCCGCGCATCAGCGGGCCCGAGATCCTGTGGCGGAAGACGGACTCCTTCGCCATGAAGCGCACGAGACGTTTCTGCGGCAGTGCCGCCAGGCCGTTGAAGACGAAGTCCAGGTAGCTGATGTGGTTGCTCACCAGCACGGCGCCGCCCGAGCGCGGGATGTTCTCCGAACCCTGACAGTCGATCTTGAGGTCCCACGCCTTGAACAGCGTGCGGGCGAAACCGACGACGGGACGGTAGACGAGCTCTGCCATGGGCGGGTCGGACCCTTCCTGCTCTGCCTGGGAAGGGATTCCCAGTGGAAAGTTACGCAGCCGTAGGTTTACGGCTTGTCGAGATCGTGCCCGAAGAACGGCCGGGTAGCCAGTCCCCGTGCCCGGCCATGGAGAGATTCTCGTCACGTCGCCGCCGGACCCCACCTCGTGCTTTTACGTCCGTATTACTTCAGGCCTACCGTCATCCGCCGTACGAGCAGGTACATCTCGCACCCCAGGCAGTACCCGAACACGGCGTTCAGGAAGGCGGCCGCGAGCGCGGCGCCGGTCGCCGCGAGACCCAGCCAGCCGGGCCCCAGGGTGTAGCCGACGAGCCCCAGCCCGGCGAAAACGAGCCCCACCGCCTGGGCGAAACGTGGGGGTTCGGGCGCCTCGAACCCGGTCGGCGGCCCGAGCCGCGGCCGGACGGCCTTCCGGAACAGCAGGCCGTAGGGCGACCGGGTCATCCCACCGGCCGCGCCCAGCAGGAACGCCAGCGTCTGCCACGCCAGCAGCCACGCACTCCCCGTGACCAGAACGGCCGCCAGGACGACGGTCGTCACGGCAGCGCCGAAACGCGGCCCTCTCACATCGATGTCCATGGGAAGCAAGCATTCCGCAGCACGGGTCCGTGGCGGGGGCGGGAATCTTTGCGGTCTCGTGAACGCTTGCAGCAGGTGATGACCGGACTGGTGGTGTGCGTGCTGGTGCTCGCGCTGGCGAGCGCCTACGGAGTGCTGCAACGGCGGCGGAGCGGGAGAGTGCGGGTGCGCGGGCGGGACGACGGCAAGCGGCTGGACGCGGCCGAACTGGGTGCGGAGCTCGGTGAGCGGGCCACACTCGTGCAGTTCTCCAGCGCGTTCTGCGCGCCCTGCCGGGCGACCCGGCGGGTCCTCGGCGAGGTCGCCGGCATGGTCCCGGGCGTGACACACGTCGAGATCGACGCCGAGGCCCACCTGGACCTCGTACGACGGCTGGACATCCTCAAGACCCCGACCGTGCTGGTTCTCGACGCCGATGGCCGGGTGGTGCGGCGGGCCGCCGGCCAGCCGCGCAAGGCCGATGTGATCGCCGCGCTGGGGGAGGCGGTGTGAGGGACGCGACGCGGTCAGTGAGCCAGCTCCCACATCAGGGAACGAACTTGACTGCGCCGACCATTTATCGTCAGCCTGACCCCATGCCTGCGGACCTTCTCGCCACGCCCGACCTCCTGCGCTCGGTCTTCCGGCGGCACGCGGCGGGGGTCGCCGTGATCACCGCCCGTGGCGACGCCGGTCCGGTCGGCTTCACCGCCACCTCCCTCGCCTCCGTCTCCGCCGAGCCGCCCCTGCTCTCCTTCGGGGTCGGCGCCGGCTCCTCCAGCTGGCCCGCGATCGCGGAGGCCGGCCATGTCGGCGTTCACATCCTCGGCGAGCATCAGCAGGAGCTGGCCGCCACCTTCGCCCGCAGCGGAGCCGACCGTTTCGCGCCGCCCACCGCCTGGCATGAGGGGCCTGAGGGAGTCCCCGTGCTCGACGGCGTGCTGGCCTGGCTGGTGGGCCGGGTCGTCACGCGCGTGCCCGCCGGGGACCACCGGATCGTGATCGCGGAGGTCGTGCTCGGCGACCCCACGGGCACCGGTCGGCCGCTCCTCTACCACCAGGGACGTTTCAACCGCCTGCGCGACTGATCCACGTGTCCCCTGGGCTGCGGGACCGTCGAGTTCCGGTTACGCTGCGTTGCGAAGGTCACAGTTCAAAGCGCTTGCTTAGCGGGAACGAACTAGGTGTACTGGCGAGTAATATTTCGCTCGGAGCGTGGGTCGCCCCGACCGGGATCGGCCGCTTGAGGCGCCTATGCTGCCTGCAAGTAGGCAGCATGGAAATGACGATGCAGTAGGAGAGCCGGCGTGAGCTTGAGGATCGTTGTCACTGTGAAGTACGTGCCCGACGCCACTGGCGACCGGCACTTCGCCGATGACCTGACCGTCGACCGGGACGACGTGGACGGTCTGCTCTCCGAGCTCGACGAGTACGCGGTCGAGCAGGCGCTGCAGATCTCCGAGAACTCCGACGACGACGTGGAGATCACCGTCCTGACGGTGGGCCCCGAGGACGCCAAGGATGCCCTGCGCAAGGCGCTGTCCATGGGCGCCGACAAGGCGATCCACGTCGAGGACGACGACATCCACGGCACCGACGCCATCGGCACCTCCCTGATCCTGGCCAAGGCCGTCGAGAAGGCCGGCTACGACCTGGTGATCTCCGGCATGGCCTCCACCGACGGCACCATGGGCGTCGTCCCCGCGCTGCTCGCCGAGCGTCTGGGCGTGCCGCAGGTGACCCTGCTCTCCGAGGTGTCGGTCGAGGACGGCACGGTCACGGGCCGCCGCGACGGCGACGCCGCTTCCGAGAACCTTCAGGCCTCCCTGCCGGCGGTCGTGTCGGTCACCGACCAGTCGGGCGAGGCGCGTTACCCGTCCTTCAAGGGCATCATGGCGGCCAAGAAGAAGCCGGTTCAGTCCTGGGACCTGTCCGACCTCGACATCGAGGCCGAGGAGGTCGGCCTGGAGGGCGCCTACACCACGGTCGAGAACGTGGCCGAGCGCCCGGCCCGTACCGCGGGCACGATCGTCAAGGACGAGGGCGAGGGCGGCAAGCAGCTCGCTGAGTTCCTCGCGGGCCAGAAGTTCATCTGAGCCCGGCATTCGCTGACCGCCCCTCATCTTTCGCAAGCAGGAGAGAAGAAGTCCCATGGCTGAAGTTCTCGTCTACGTCGACCACGTGGACGGTGCCGTCCGCAAGCCCACCCTGGAGCTGCTGACCCTGGCCCGCCGCATCGGCGAGCCGGTCGCCGTCGCGCTGGGCAACGGCGCCGCCGGCACCGCCGCCGCGCTCGCCGAGCACGGCGCGGTGAAGGTCCTCACGCACGAGGCCGCCGAGTACGCCGACTACCTGGTCGTACCGAAGGTGGACGCCCTCCAGGCCGCGGTTGCCGAGGTGTCCCCGGCGGCCGTGCTGGTCCCCTCCTCCGCCGAGGGCAAGGAGATCGCCGCCCGTCTGGCGCTGCGGCTGGGCTCCGGCATCATCACCGACGCCGTCGACCTGGAGGCCGGCGACGAGGGCCCGGTGGCCACGCAGTCGGTGTTCGCCGCGTCCTTCACCACCAAGTCCCGTGTCTCCAAGGGCACCCCGGTCATCACGGTGAAGCCGAACAGCGCGGCCGTCGAGGCCGCCCCGGCCGCCGGTGCGGTCGAGGCGCTGTCCGTGACCTTCTCCGACCAGGCCACCGGCACGAAGGTCACCGGTCGCACGCCGCGTGAGTCGACGGGCCGGCCGGAGCTGACCGAGGCCGCGATCGTGGTCTCCGGTGGCCGTGGCGTCAACGGCGCGGAGAACTTCGCGATCATCGAGGCGCTCGCCGACTCGCTCGGCGCGGCCGTCGGTGCCTCGCGCGCCGCGGTGGACGCCGGCTGGTACCCGCACACCAACCAGGTCGGCCAGACCGGCAAGTCCGTCTCGCCGCAGCTGTACATCGCCTCGGGCATCTCCGGCGCGATCCAGCACCGTGCCGGTATGCAGACCTCGAAGACGATCGTGGCGATCAACAAGGACGCCGAGGCCCCGATCTTCGACCTCGTCGACTACGGTGTCGTGGGCGACCTCTTCGACGTCGTCCCGCAGCTCACCGACGAGATCAAGACCCGCAAGGGCTGATCGCCTCCCGGCCGCAGCAGGCCCCCGTGACCACGCCGGTCACGGGGGCCTCGTCGTCACCTCGGCTGTGTCACCTCGGCCGTCACATCAGCCGGAGCGAGGCCTGCACCGGCAGATGGTCGCTCGGGTACTGCCCGTTCAGCGCGAACGTGTTGATCGCCGCGCGGTGCACCGTGACGCCCGGCGTGGCCAGGATCCAGTCGATGCGGGCGCCGCCGGGCACCAGCGGCTTGTACCCGTGGAAGGTCCCGTAGAGCTCGCCGCGCTCGGCCGCCGCGTCCCAGGTGTCCACGAGCCCGGCGCCCAGCATCGTGTCGTAGACCGGATTCCCGTGCGCCGCGACGTTGAAGTCGCCCGTCACGATCACCGGGAGCGAGCGGTCCAGCCCGGTTATCCGCTGCGCCGTGAGGGACGCGGCACGCTCGCGTGCGTACTGGCTCGCGTTGTCCAGATGCGTGTCGAGGACGTAGAACTCCGGGCCGCCGTCGCGCAGATCGCGGAAGCGCACCCAGGTGACCATGCGGATCGAGGCGTTGCCCCAGGTGTTGGAGGCGATCACGTTCGGGGTGTCGGAGAGCCAGAAGTGGTCGTACTCGACCGCGGCGAGCCGGCGGGTGTCGTAGAAGATCGCCATGAACTCGTCGCGGCTGCCGCCGGCGCGTCCGGTGCCGATCCACTCGTAGTGCGCTCCGAGGTCGGCCTCGATGTCCTGTAACTGCTGGTAGAGGCCCTCCTGGGTGCCGATGACATGCGGGCGCTCGCGGCGCAGCAGGGCGCGCATCACCGGTCTGCGGGCGGCCCAGCTGTTGGGTTCGGCCGTACTGGCGAAGCGGAGGTTGAACGACATGACCTCCAGGCGGCCGTCCGCGCGCCCCTCGGCCGTGGCGGACACGGAGGAGACTGCTGTACTGGAGAGCGGCAGGGCGACCGCGCCGGCCAGCGCGGTCTTCAGGCCCAGGCGGCGCGTGACTCGGAAGTGCGGCACAGGGGCTCCTTCTGTGGCGGCTCACGGGCGAGTCGGGCGTACGGAGGTGTGGAGATGGTGCGGTTCCGAGGTAAACGGTGCCAGATGGACGTGAACATGCCGAGATGGCGGAGTGGATCGGCACGTAAGACGGTGTTGACCAGCGTGAAGGTCGGCCGATAACTTCGCTTTACGGATTGTTGATTCCGTACAGCGGAAAACAGGAGGGTCTCGGAATGGGTCAGGGGCAGCAGGAGAAGGTGGCGACGAGCCTGGCGGGCGCCGTCAGCGAGGAGATCAGCGCCTCCCTCGCCCCGGTCGACGCCGAGCTGGAGCGCCGCTACCCCGGAGACCCCGGCACCCGCCAGCCCGTCCACACCGTCTACGTCCCCGGCGACGTCTTCGCCGCCGACACGATCCGCTCCTGGGGCGACCGTGCCCTGGCCGCCCTCGACGAACACGCCCCCGACGCCGCGTCCTTCGCAGCCGTCCTCGGCCTGGCCGACGAACTCGCCGAGCCCGTGCACGCGCGCGTGCGCGCCAAGCTGGAGCGCGAGCCGATCGAGGACCTGCGTGTCGACTTCGAGGACGGCTACGGCAACCGCCCCGACGCCGAGGAGGACGAGGCCGCCGCCCGCGCCGCCCGGCTGATCGCCGAGGCGTACGAGGACGGCACCGCGGCCCCCTGCATGGGCATCCGCATGAAGTGCATGGAGGCGCCCGTACGCGCCCGGGGCATCCGCACCCTCGACATCTTCCTCACCGGCCTGATGGAGGCCGGAGGCCTGCCCGGCGGGCTGGTCCTCACCCTGCCGAAGGTGACCTACGCCGAGCAGGTCACCGCCATGGCGCGGCTGCTGGACGCCTTCGAGAAGACGCACGGGCTGGAGCCCGGCCGGATCGGCTTCGAGATACAGATCGAGACCAGCCAGTCCATCCTCGCCGCCGACGGCACCGCCACCGTCGCCCGCATGATCCAGGCCGCCGAGGGCCGCGCCACCGGCCTGCACTACGGCACCTTCGACTACAGCGCCTGCCTCGGCGTCTCCGCCGCCCACCAGGCCAGCGACCACCCGGCCGCCGACCACGCCAAGGCCGTCATGCAGGTCGCCGCGGCCGGCACCGGCGTCCGCGTCTCGGACGGCTCCACCAACGTCCTGCCCATCGGCCCGACCGAGAAGGTGCACGCCGCCTGGCGCCTGCACTACGGCCTCACCCGCCGCGCCCTGGCCCGCGCCTACTACCAGGGCTGGGACATGCACCCGGGCCACATCCCCACCCGCTACGCGGCCGTCTTCGCCTTCTACCGCGAGGGCTTCGAGCAAGCCGCCGCCCGTCTCGCCCGCTACGCGGGCCGCACCGGCGGTGACGTCATGGACGAACCCGCCACCGCCAAGGCCCTCAGCGGCTACCTGCTGCGCGGCCTGGACTGCGGCGCCCTGGACATCGGGGAGGTCGCCCGGCTGACCGGCCTGACCCGCGCCGACCTGGAGACCTTCGCGGTGCCCCGGCGGGGGGAACTGACGGCGTCCGCCTGACGGCTTCTTCCCTCGGTCCGGCCCGCACGTACCGGCACTGTCACAGCCGTCACCACCGGCTGTCGCTGTCACCGCCGCCCCGTAGTCTGTACGCCACGCACGGACGTGTCGGTGGATCCGGTGGGGTCAGAGGAACGGGGCAGCGGTGTCAACGGGGGAGTACGGGCAGGCGGAGGGGGCCGGCCGGCTGCTGGCAGGCCGTTATCGCGTCACCGCCCAGCTGGGGCGCGGCGGCATGGGCGTCGTCTGGAAGGCCGTCGACGAGGTCCTCGGCCGTGAGGTGGCCGTCAAGGAACTGCGCACCTACACCGACGCGGCCGGCCCCGAACTGGCCGGTCTGCGCGTGCGGATGCAGCGCGAGGCGCGTGCGGCGGCCCGGGTGCGCCACACCGGAGTCATCGCCGTGCACGACATCGCCGAGGTCGACGGCCGCCCCCTCATCGTCATGGAGCTGGTCGACGGGCCGTCCCTGGACGACGTACTGCGCGAGCGCGGCCCACTGGACGCGCGCGAGGCGGCCGGGATCGGCGCGAAGGTCATGGACGCCCTGGCCGCCGCCCACCGCGCGGGCGTCCTGCACCGCGACGTGAAGCCCGGCAACATCCTGCTCGACCGCTCGGGCCGGGTCGTCCTCACCGACTTCGGCATCGCCACCATGGACGACCCGGGCGACGGTTCGGCCACGCACCTCACCCGCAGCGGCGAACTCGTCGGCTCCCTCGACTACCTGGCCCCCGAGCGGGCCCAGGGCGCCGACCCGGGCCCGGCCTCCGACATCTGGGCCCTGGGCGCCACGCTGTACGCGGCCGTCGAGGGCACCTCGCCGTTCCGCCGTACGTCCACGTTCTCGACGCTCACCGCGATCGTCTCCGAGCCGCTGCCCGAGCCCCGGCGCGCCGGTCCTCTCGGCTCCATCCTCCAGCAGCTGCTGGACAAGCGCCCCGAGGGCCGTCCGGAGGCCGACCAGGCCCACGAGATGCTCCAGAGGGTGGCGGACACGGGCGGCACGGACACGCCGACGTCCGCATTGCGAGGCCCTGCGGCTTCGCCCCGGCCCCCGCGCCCGGAGACGGAACGCAGTGTCCCGTCGGTACCGCCGGGCTTCGGACCACCACAGCACATGCGGCCGGGCGCCACCGGACCCCAGGATGCCCCGGGCACACCGGGCTCCGGCACGGCTGCCGCCCTCGGAACCACCGGCACCCCAGGAGCGACGGCCTCCGACGCGGCAGGACAGCCCGGCGCGGGCTCGGGGCTCGGCTCGGATGGCTCGGCGGCCGGTTCGCAGGGCTCGGGGTCCGGCTCGGATGGCTCGGGGCACAGTCCACACGACACAGGGCCGGGCTCGCACGGCCCGAGACACGGCCGGCAGGGTTCAGGGGCCCCCTCGCACGGCTCGGGCGCTGGTCCGCACACCGCAGGGCCCGGCCCGCACGGCTTCGGGCCGGCCGGCCCGGGCAGCCCCGCCCCCGGTGCCTCCGCTGCCACAGGTCCGATGAACTCCCGCGCCACGCCTCGCCGGAAGGCCCGTGTCCTCCTCGCGGCCGCGGCCGCCACCGTCGTCCTCGCGGCGGCGGGTACCACGGTCGCCCTGCTCATCGACTCCGACGGCAAGGACACGGGCGCGCGGACCGACGCCGCCCGTGCGGATGCCGCTGCCTCGGCGGGCGGGTCCGGTCGTACCGATGACGGTTCGAACGCCCCCAGGCCCGAGGGACAGGGCGACGAGAGGGGCAAGGCCCCGTCGGAGAAGCCCGGGGACGAGAAGAAGCCGGAGCCCACCGGCCGGGCGACCACCTCGGCCCCCGCCAAGTCCTCCGGCGGCACCACCGGCGACACGACCGGAGGGACGTCGGGCGGCACCTCCGCAGGCGGCGGCACCGGCGGCGGTTCCGGCGACGGCGGTACGACAGGCGGCGGAACCACCACCGAGGCACCCGTCTGCCACGCCATCGGCGGCGGCAAGTACAACTGCACGGTCTGGAAGACCGCGGACTCCTACACCGCCTCCGGCACCAAGGCCGGCGTCCTCAAGGCCGGCACCAACTACTTCTACTGCCAGCAGAACCTGGGCCGGCGGGAGACCGACGGCCAGTGGACCAACATCTGGTGGGCCAAGACGGACGACGACAGCGGCAACACGGACGTCTGGGTCAGCGACGTCTACATCAAGGGCGGTGACAACGACGCGCCCGTACCCGGGCTCCCGGTCTGCTGAGCGCGCAGCGACACCGCCGCGTACCGCTCCAGCCCCGACGCCGTCACCAGCTTCTCCTCGACGAACAGCCGCGTGCCCCGCTCGCACAGCCGCCGGTCGGAGCGGGCCCGCGCGGAGAACTCCTCGGGCACGACGCCGAACAGCTCCCGCAAGCGCGGCAGGCCGACGAGCAGTTCGGTGAGCAGCACCCGCTGGCCCGGGTGGGTGCGCGGCACACCGGTGCCGTCGTGCAGGACGCCGTGCCGGTTGACGTACGCGTACGCACCGGCCAGGCGGGTGCCGTCCGCGAGGTCGACGCGCACGTCGGGCGAGGGCAGCCAGGCACGGTCGTAGTTGCCGGCCGGCAGCGGCACGCCCTCGCTCGCGTCGATCACGGCGAGCTGCTCGGCGTCGAGCCAGATGACGAACAACTCCCGCACGGTGTCGGGCGCGCTGACCGGCGAGGCCGACACGTACCCCATGCGGCTCACATGCGCCGACACACCCGCGTCGACGCCCGTCACCCGGGCCTTCACCATCGGGATCGGCGACATGATCCCGAACTCCGCCATCTTGTGCCGCAGTTGCCCTGGGCAGGCGTTCGAGCCGATGGCGAGAACCGGCGTGCGGTCCTCGTGCACCAGCCGGTCCAGCGGCAGGAAGCGGTCCCCGTCGAGGAGCCCGGAATCGGCGGGCCACGCGCCCGGGTAGAGCAGGGGGTGCTCGCGCGGCGCATCGGCCAGACCGAGTGCTCGCAGTGTGCGATCGGTGACGTGCTCCATGCGCTCCATGTGCTCCGTATGTTCCATGGGCCGCTCAGTCCGCCGGGGGCAGCTCGCCCGAGCCGCGGGTGATCAGCCGGGTCGGCAGCTCGATGCGTTCGGGGGTGACGAGGGTGCCGTCCAGCTGCCGGAAGAGGCGTTCCGCGGCGGTACGGCCGATGGCCGCCGCGTCCTGGGCGACGACGGTGACGCCCGGCTGGAGCAGGTCGGCGAGCTCGATGTCGTCGAAGCCGACCAGGGCGACCCGGCGGGTCTGCTCGGCGAGCACGCGGATCACGGTGACCGTCACCCGGTTGTTGGCCGCGAAGACCGCGGTGACCGGGCCCGGGCCGGACAGCATCTCCTCGGCCGCCCTGCGCACCCGCTCGGGGTCGGTGACACCGAGGGACATCCAGGAGTCCGCCACCGGTATGCCGGCGTCCTCCATCGCGGCCCGGTAGCCGCGCAGCCGCTCCGCGGCGGTGTGGATGCGGGGCATGTCGCCGATGAAGCCGATCCGGCGGTGCCCGTGCGCGATGAGGTGGGCGACGCCGTCCCGGGCACCGCCGAAGTTGTCCGACAGGACCACATCGGCGTCGATGTGCCCGGCCGGCCGGTCCACGAACACCGTGGCGACACCCGCCCTGAGCTCCGGCTCCAGATACCGGTGGTCGTCACCGGCCGGGATCACCACCAGCCCGTCCACCCGCCGCGCGCACAGGGCCAGCACCAGCTCCTGCTCGCGGTCCGGGTCCTCCGCGCTGGAGCCGTTGATCAGCAGGGCGCCGTGCGCGCGGGCCACCTCCTCGACCGACCGGCTCAGCGGCCCGTAGAACGGGTCCGCGAGGTCCTCCAGGACCAGACCGATGCTCGCCGTACGGCCCTTGCGCAGCACCCGCGCGCTGTCGTTGCGGCGGAAACCGAGCGCGTCGATCGCCTCCTGGACACGCCGCTCCGTCTCCGGGGTCACGCCCGGCTCCCCGTTCACGACGCGGGAGACCGTCTTGAGTCCGACCCCGGCCCGTGCCGCGACGTCCTTCATGGTCGGCCGGGTGCCGTAGCGCGTGGCGGATCGGAGGTTGGTCTGGGGCACGGTGCGGTGTCCTGTCCTGTCGTCCACGGGGGTGCGGCGGTCCTGGATTTGTATGAGGATGTGGCGTCGAGCATAGAGCCTGGACAACGTTGTCAGGCTCGGGGGAGACTGTCCACCGCAATCTCCGGACCGTGCTCCGCTGCTGGCCGGCCAGTCCTTTCACCGTTGACGGGGAGTTCCGACACTGATGCACACCGACCTCGTGGCCGCGCTCGACATCGGCGGTACCAAGATCGCCGGCGCTCTGGTGGACGGTCAGGGACGGATCCTGGTCCGCGCCCAGCGGCCGACGCCCGCCCGGGAGGACGGCGACACCGTGATGCGGGCCGTGGAGGAGGTGCTCGGCGAACTCACCGGGTCGCCGCTCTGGGAGCGGGCCACGGCCGTGGGGATCGGCAGCGCCGGTCCGGTGGACAGGCCGGCGGGCACGGTCAGTCCGGTGAACGTGCCCGGCTGGCGCGACTACCCGCTCGTCGGGCGCGTCCGGGCCGTGGCCGGGGGCCTCCCCGTCGAACTGATCGGCGACGGGGTGGCGATCACGGCGGCCGAACACTGGCAGGGCGCCGCCCGCGGCCACGACAACGCGCTGTGCATGGTCGTCTCCACGGGCGTCGGCGGCGGCCTGGTGCTCGGCGGCCGACTGCACCCCGGGCCCACGGGCAACGCGGGCCACATCGGCCACATCAGCGTGGACCTCGACGGCGATCTGTGCCCGTGCGGCTCGCACGGCTGTGTGGAGCGCATCGCCAGCGGCCCCAACATCGCCCGGCGCGCCCTGGAGAACGGCTGGCGGCCCGGCCCCGACGGCGACACGTCCGCCGCCGCGGTGGCCGCCGCCGCCCGGGCCGGTGACCCGGTCGCCGTCGCCTCCTTCGAGCGGGCCGCCCAGGCCCTGGCCGCCGGGATCGCGGCGACCGCGACCCTCGTGGAGATCGACATCGCCGTGATCGGCGGGGGAGTGGGCAAGGCGGGCGACGTCCTGTTCGTCCCCCTGCGCAAGGCCCTGAGCACCTACGCGACGCTGTCCTTCGTCCGGCGCCTGACCGTGGTCCCGGCCCAGATGGGCACCGACGCCGGGCTGGTGGGCGCGGCGGCGGCAGCACTGGAGAGGCGGACGGACACGGCCGCGGCGGGAGTGTGAGACGGAGCAGGAACGTTCAGGCGGGACATCTCCGGCGCGTGGTCCGTTCCTGAGCGCGGCGCGTTCCCGGCCTGCGCGTTCCTGAGCCCGGCCCGTTCGTGATGCGGAAGGAACCACTCCGACGCCGGCGCCATCTGGTCCGGCGTGGGTGTCGGGATGTTGTTCTTCGGGCTCGCCTTCATGGGCGGATGGGCGGCGGCGGCCGGCGCGCTGGTGTACGCCGTCGTCACGCTCGTCCGCATCCGGTCGGAGGACTGGATGCGGCGCCACGGACACCCCCTGGCGCGGCTGCTGGCGCCGACGCCCGCGTTCCTGCGCTTCGATGTGACCCTCGCCGTGACGGCCCTGCTGGCCGACCTGTGGCTCGTGTCGACGGCCATCGTGTTCGGGGCGGACGGCGTCTTCATCGAGGACTGGATGGGCTACCCCGGCATGATGGACCTCACCGGGCGGGGCTACCAGGCCGCAGTGGTGAGCGCGCTGCACACCACGGCGTGGTGGACCTGCGGGATCGCGGTCCTCGGCCGGTGCTGGATCACGGCCGGCGTGCAGGTGTGCCTCCTGCCGCCCGCCGCGTGGTGGATCGGAACGTTCGACACGTACTACACGTGACGGGCACCGGCACACCTGACGGACACTGGTCCGGGAAGCCGGGTCCTCCCTCGAAAAGCGCCCGAATGTCCGTGCGATGTGACACGATCGCGCATGTGAGCAGCAGACCCGCCCCGGCGCAGCGCCTGCGCGACCTCGCCCTCCTGCGCCGGGTAAAGGACCGGATCGACCGGGAGTACGCACGGCCGCTGGACGTCGAGGCGCTGGCCCGGGGGGTGCACATGTCGGCCGGGCATCTCAGCCGCGAGTTCAAGCGCGCCTACGGCGAGTCGCCGTACAGCTACCTCATGACGCGCCGCATCGAGCGCGCCATGGCGCTGCTGCGCCGGGGGGACCTCAGCGTCACCGAGGTGTGTTTCGAGGTCGGCTGCTCGTCGCTGGGCACTTTCAGCACCCGCTTCACGGAACTGGTCGGCATGCCGCCCAGCGCTTTCCGTCGCCAGGCGGTCCTCGCCACCGCGGGAATTCCGTCGTGCGTGGCGAAACAGGTGATCAGACCGGTCAGGAATCGAGAAGCGCCCGCCCCGAGCCGAAACTAGCGTGATGGCCATGGACCTCACCGTTCACGCCAGTTTCCTTCCGCACGACGACCCGGACGCCGCCCTGGCGTTCTACCGCGACACCCTCGGCTTCGAAGTCCGGGGCGACGTCGGATACGAGGGCATGCGCTGGATCACGGTCGGCCCTGTCGGCCAGCCCGGCACGAACATCGTGCTGCATCCGCCGGCCGCCGACCCCGGCGTCACCGAGGACGAGCGCAGGACCATCGCCGAGATGATGGCCAAGGGCACCTACGCCGGCATCGTCCTGGCCACCCCCGACGTCGACGCCGCCTTCGAGCGGGTGCAGGCGGGCGACGCCGAGGTGGTCCAGGAGCCCGTGGACCAGCCCTACGGCGTTCGCGACTGCGCCTTCCGCGACCCCGCGGGCAACATGGTCCGCATCCAGCAGCTCAAGCCGTGACGGCGCGGTAGCAGCCGGCCCACAGACCCACACGCAACACCCCCGCGCCGCACCTCCCGGCCGGCGCGGGGAGCACCAGATCGCCCGACCGCGGCAGCCCCGCCCGACAGATGGAGACCGATGAGCATGGCCACGAGGACGGACAGACAGTCGTCCGGGCCGCACGTTGCCGACAGCCACGATGTGATCCGCGTGCACGGCGCGCGCGAGAACAACCTCAAGGACGTCAGCATCGAGATCCCCAAGCGCCGGCTGACGGTGTTCACGGGCGTTTCCGGCTCGGGCAAGAGCTCGCTCGTGTTCGACACCATCGCCGCGGAGTCGCAGCGGCTGATCAACGAGACCTACAGCGCCTTCCTCCAGGGCTTCATGCCGAACCGGGCCCGCCCCGAGGTCGACGTGCTCGACGGGCTGACGACCGCGATCGCCGTGGACCAGCAGCGGATGGGCGGTGACCCCCGCTCCACGGTCGGCACCGCCACCGACGCCAACGCGATGCTGCGCATCCTCTTCAGCCGGCTGGGCAAGCCGCACATCGGCCCGCCCAGCGCGTACTCCTTCAACACCGCCTCGGTCCGGGCGAGCGGCGCGATCACCGTCGAGCGCGGCGCCAAGACCAAGGCCCAGAAGGCGACATTCGAGCGCACCGGCGGCATGTGCAACCGCTGCGAGGGCCGCGGCAAGGTCTCCGACATCGACCTCACCCAGCTCTACGACGACTCCAAGTCGCTGTCCGAGGGCGCGTTCACCATCCCCGGCTGGAAGTCGGACAGCCAGTGGACCGTGCAGCTGTACGCCCAGTCGGGGTTCGTCGACCCGGACAAGCCGATCCGCGAGTACTCCAAGAAGGAGATGCACGCCTTCCTCTACGGGGAACCGGTCAAGATCAAGGTCAACGGCATCAACCTCACCTACGAGGGGCTGATCCCCAAGATCCAGAAGTCGTTCCTGTCCAAGGACAAGGAGGCGATGCAGCCGCACATCCGGGCGTTCGTGGAGCGGGCGGTCACCTTCACCGTCTGTCCCGAGTGCGACGGCACGCGGCTGAGCGAGGGCGCCAGATCCTCGAAGATCGACAAGATCAGCATCGCCGACGCCTGCGCCGTGGAGATCAGGGACCTGGCCGAGTGGGTCCGGGGGCTCTCGGAACCGTCCGTCGCGCCGCTGCTCACCGCGTTGCAGGGAACGCTCGACTCGTTCGTGGAGATCGGCCTGGGCTATCTCTCGCTCGACCGGCCGGCGGGCACGCTGTCGGGCGGCGAGGCGCAGCGCGTGAAGATGATCCGCCACCTCGGCTCCTCCCTCACGGACGTCACCTACGTCTTCGACGAGCCGACCATCGGCCTGCACCCGCACGACATCCAGCGGATGAACGACCTGCTGCTGCGGCTGCGGGACAAGGGCAACACGGTGCTCGTCGTGGAGCACAAGCCGGAGATGATCGCGATCGCCGACCACGTAGTCGACCTCGGCCCCGGCGCCGGCACGGCGGGCGGCACCGTCTGCTTCGAGGGCACGGTCGAGGGGCTGCGGGCCGCGGACACCGTCACCGGCCGTCATCTCGACGACCGGGCCACCCTCAAGGAGACGGTGCGCAAGGCCACCGGCGCGCTGGAGATCCGGGGCGCGTCGGCGAACAACCTCCGAGATGTCGACGCCGACATCCCGCTCGGGGTGCTCACCGTCGTCACCGGTGTCGCCGGCTCCGGCAAGAGCTCCCTGCTGCACGGGTCGATCCCCGCCGACGCGGGGGTGGTCTCGGTGGACCAGAGCCCGATCAAGGGCTCCCGGCGCAGCAACCCCGCGACCTACACCGGGTTGCTCGACCCGATCCGCAAGGCCTTCGCGAAGGTCAACGGCGTGAAGCCGGCCTTGTTCAGCGCCAACTCCGAGGGCGCCTGCCCGACCTGCAACGGCGCCGGAGTCATCTACCTCGACCTGGGCATGATGGCCGGCGTCGACACCCCCTGCGAGGACTGCGAGGGGAAGCGGTTCCAGGCCTCGGTGCTGGAGTACCACCTCGGCGGCCGTGACATCAGCGAGGTGCTCGCGATGTCGGTGGCCGAGGCCGAGGAGTTCTTCGGCAGCGGCGAGGCCCGCACCCCGGCCGCGCACAAGATCCTGGAGCGGCTCGCCGACGTCGGGCTCGGCTACCTCACCCTCGGCCAGCCGCTCACCACCCTCTCCGGTGGCGAGCGGCAGCGCCTGAAGCTGGCCACGCACATGGCGGAAAAGGGCGGCGTCTACGTCCTGGACGAGCCGACCACCGGTCTCCACCTCGCGGACGTGGAGCAGCTGCTCGGCCTGCTCGACCGGCTCGTCGACTCCGGCAAGTCGGTCGTCGTCATCGAGCACCACCAGGCGGTCATGGCGCACGCCGACTGGATCATCGACCTCGGCCCCGGCGCGGGCCACGACGGCGGCCGGATCGTCTTCGAGGGGACACCGGCCGATCTCGTCGCGGCCCGCTCCACCCTGACCGGGGAGCACCTCGCGGCCTACGTCGGCGCCTGACGCGAGTCCTCGGGAACGGTCGTGAGGCGAGCGCGCCACGGAGTCACTCGCCTCACGATCGTCACGAACAGCCCAGTTTGCACATAAGCCTCAAATCGGGTGAATAACGGCACGCTCCGAGGGCACTCCGTCTCCGGAACCCCCACAGAACGGAGCCGCTGATGATCATCAAGAAGATGCACGAGATGGGCGTCCGCAGCGAGCACGCCTACCTGGCCGCCATGGCGTCCGTCGGCCTCAGCGTCGTCGCCTGGATGGGCTCGCTGAAGATGGAACCCGGCACCGGCCTCGCCCGTGCCGACCGCTGGGGCATCTTCGTGGGCGAATGGGCACCGACCTTCTTCGGTCTGGGCCTCGCCCTGTCCCACTACGAGCAGCACGACGGCACCCTCACCGCCGACGTCCACGAATTCCGGCAGACGCAGAAGGCGGGCTGAACGGCCTACTCCGGCGAGCGCCCGGCGCCGTCCCCACGCACCCTGGTGCCATGGCGTCCGTGAAACCCGTCGTGGTCTACCCGCCTGCCACGGACGGTGGCCGGCGGGTACGCGTGGACGACCAGTTCCTCGGGATCGCGTACGGGCTGCTGGACGTCGCCGAGTTCCTGCGGCGGGCGGGGATCGAGGACGCGGACGAGGCGTACGTGGCGGCGTCCGGGCTGATCGAGTGGCGCGGCGGCGGCCCCGGCGCCTGGGGCACGGAGCCGGACGACGACCTGGCGTGAAGCCCCTGCTTGGCCCGGTCGGGTCCGGGTGCGTGACCCCGTGGCGGGTCCGGCAGTTGAGCCGGGCATGAAGAAGCGCAGCATGCTCGCCATCGCCTCCCTCGCCACCGGCTTCGTCGTCGCGGCGGTCACCCCGTCGCACGCCCTCGGGGAGAGCCTCGGCACCCCCAACGTGGACGAGACCCTCCGCACCCTCCCCGAGACCGTCGCCCAGGACAGCCTGTCCCTGGGCAAGGAGGACGGCGCGCAGGAGAAGCAGAAGGGCTGACGGTCCGCCCGTCCCCGGCCCACGGCGCCGGCGCTCCCGATCGAGGGGCGTCGGCGCCGTCGTCATGCGCCCTCAACTGCCGCTGGTTTCCGTGGCAGGGTGGAGCGGGCAAGCCTCAGGGGGCCAACAGCAGAGGGGGACCTGTGACCGTCGTCTGGATCAACGGCGCGTTCGGTGCGGGGAAGACCACCACCGCACAGGAACTGATCGAACTGATCCCGAACAGCACGCTCTTCGACCCCGAGGTCATCGGCGGAGCACTCCGGTATCTGCTGCCGCCCAAACACCTCGCCGAGGTCGGCGACTTCCAGGACCTGCCGATCTGGCGCCGGCTCGTGATCGACACGGTGGCCGCGATGCTCGCCGAACTCGGCGGGACCCTGGTGGTCCCCATGACCCTGCTGCGCCAGGAGTACCGCGACGAGATCTTCGGCGGCCTGGCCGCCCGCAGGATTCCGGTCAGTCACATCCTGCTCGCTCCGGCCGAAACGATACTGCGTGAGCGGATAGCGGGCCGCGAGGTTCCGCGGGACCTATCCGACGGCGAGATACGAATACGCCAGTGGTCCTTCGACCACATCGAGCCGTACCGGGCCGCACTGGCCTCCTGGCTCACTGCCGACGCCCACCCGGTCGACACCAGCGACCTCACACCGCACGAGACCGCCGCCCGGATCGCCGAGGCCGTCAACAGCGGCTCCGTGCCCGTCTGCGACATCGTGCAGACGCCCGAGCCCACCGCCGAGACACTCGCCGCCGGTGTGCTCCTCTTCGACGAGCAGGACCGGGTCCTGCTCGTCGACCCCACTTACAAGGCCGGCTGGGAGTTCCCCGGCGGGGTCGTCGAACCCGGTGAGGCCCCCGCACGCGCCGGTGTGCGGGAGGTCGCCGAGGAGACCGGCATCCACCTCGACGAAATGCCGAGCCTGCTCGTCGTCGACTGGGAGCGCCCCTCGCCCCCCGGGTTCGGCGGACTGCGGCTCCTCTTCGACGGCGGCACCCTCGACTCCACGGAGGCCGGGCGGGTGCTGCTGCCCGGGCCGGAGCTGCGCGACTGGCGGTTCGTCACCGAGGAGGAGGCCGCCGGACTGCTGCCACCGGTGCGCTACGAGCGGCTGCGCTGGGCCTTGAGGGCGCGCGAACGCGGAGCGGCGTTCTATCTGGAGGCCGGAGTGCCGGTCGGCTGACGCCGAGCTCTCCGTTCCCGCCCTTTACCCGGCGCGGGGGATTCCGAGGGAAAAGCAAAAGGAAACGTCCAAGGACCCAGTGCTATGTGCTGCCCAAGGAATCTCCCGCACTCGTTCACGCAGGGGGTAATCACATTCCCTGCTCTCGTCAACACTTTTCCATGACCGCAAACAATCCCTTTTCTGGCCCCTGCTCGGCTTGACCGGACTCGCACAGCGTTGCGAAAGTCCGCAGAGTCTCACGGCGGCGCTGACGACCGCCACTCAATTTCCTTGCCTCAGGGGCAGATCCGGGATGTCCGTACGATGACCACGCAACACCAGCCGGCCGACACCGGCGGCAGCACCGCGCTGCTGACCGAGCCGCCGACGCAGGACCCCAGACCCGGCGGCACGGTCGTCGCCGGCCGCTCACCGGCACGCATGGCCTGGAAGCGGATCAGGCGGGACAAGGTCACCACGGCCGCCCTGCTGGCCACCCTCCTGTTCATCGCGATCGCACTGCTCGCGCCGGTCCTCACCGCGCTGACCAGCTGGGGACCGATCACACCCGACAACAAGGCGATCAACCCCGACACGGGTAACTTCCCCTACGGATCGCTGGGCGGCATCAGCGCCCAGCACCTCCTCGGCGTCGAACCGGGCACCGGCTACGACCTGTTCGCCCGCATCGTCTACGGCCTGCGCACCTCGCTCTACGTGGGTTTCGCCTCGGCCGTGCTGTCCACCGTGGTCGGTGTCGTGGCAGGGCTCGCGGCCGGTTACTTCGGCGGCTGGGTCGACTCCCTGCTGTCCCGGGTCATGGACGTGATGCTGGCGTTCCCGCAGCTGCTGTTCATCATCGCGCTCACCCCGGTGATCCAGAACGCGCTGCAGACCAACAGCCACGGCGGCACCGACGAGAACCTCCGGCTGCTCGTCCTGGTCCTCAACATCGCCGTCTTCGCCTGGGCGTACACCGCCCGTCTGGTGCGCGGACAGGTGCTGTCCCTGCGCGAGCGGGAGTTCGTCGACGCCGCGCGGCTGATGAGCGCCGGACGGAGGCACATCCTCTTCCGACAGCTGCTGCCCAACCTCTGGGCTCCGATCCTGATCTCCTTCGCCCTCGCCGTCCCGCAGAACATCACCACCGAGGCGGCTCTGTCGTACCTGGGCGTCGGCGTCATCCCGCCCAACCCCGACTGGGGAGCCCTGCTGTCGGACGCCTCCCAGTTCTTCCTCCAGGACCCGATGTACCTCTTCGTGCCCGGTGTCCTGCTCTTCCTGCTGGTCCTGGCGCTCAACCTCCTCGGGGACGGCGTCCGGGACGCCCTGGATCCCCGCGCCCGGCGCGGCTGACAAGCCACCCCCCGAGTGTCGGCCCGGCGGCCCCACGAACGGCCGCCGAGCCCGTAGCAAGAAACGGAGTTTCCTCAATGACGCGCAGCACGCGCAGATCGCGCACGGTCGCTCTCACGGCCTCCGCCGTGATGATCGCCATGGGGGCCACCGCATGCGGAGGTTCCTCCGGCGGCAGCGGCAGTGGCACGCCCGGCAAGGGCGGCACCTTGACCGTCCTGAACAAGGCGGACTTCGACCACCTCGACCCCCAGCGCGTGTACACGACCGAGGGCTCGAGCATGGACGAGGAAATCGTCCGGACCCTCACGGGCTGGGACGAGACGGGCTCGGCCCCGAAGCTGGTCGGCGACCTCGCCACCGACACCGGAACGCCGTCCAAGGGCGCCACCGTCTGGACCTTCCACCTGCGGCACGGGGTCAAGTACCAGGACGGCACCGAGGTCACCGCACCCGACGTCAAATACGGCGTCGAGCGGTTCTTCTCCTCCGACATCAACGGCGGCCCGCCCTACGCGTCCCAGTGGCTCGTCGGCGGCGCCGACTACAAGGGCCCCTACCAGGGCAAGGAGCTCGGTTCCGTCCAGACGCCGGACAAGTACACGATCGTCTTCCATCTGAACCAGCCGGTGGCCGACTTCAACGAGACCACCGCCATGCCCGGCTGGTCCGCCGTACCCAAGGCCCACGACACCGGCTCGACCTATGACACCAAGGTCTGGTCCGACGGCCCGTACATGATCAAGTCGTACGCCAAGAACAAGGAACTCGTCCTCACCCGGAACAAGTACTGGTCGCAGTCGACCGACCCGATCCGGCAGCAGAACGTCGACGAGATGGACGTGAAGTTCGGCCAGGACGAGGCCGCCATCGACCAGCAGATCAAGGCCGATGCCGGCACCGCTCAGACATCGATCCAGCAGTGGCCGATCGCGGGCTCCGACCTGGCGCAGCTTGCCAACGACCCGGCTCTGAAGGGTCGTTACTACAAGATCCCGGCACCCGGCATCAACTACCTGGCGATCAACACCACCCGCGTCAAGGACCTCCGGGTCCGCCAGGCGATCGAGTACGCCATCGACAAGACCACGGTTCGCGGCGCCTTCGGCGGTTCCGCGTACGGCGACTACGCCACCACCATGCTGAGCCCCGGCATCGGCGGCTACAAGAAGTTCAACCTGTACAGCGCCAACCCCTCGGGCAACCTCGCCAAGGCCAAGGCACTGATGAAGCAGGCGGGCGCCCCGAAGCCGACCATGTCGATCGCGGTGGAGAACACCCCCACTCAGGAGCACTTCGCCGACGCGGTGAAGACCGCGCTGGAACGCATCGGTATCCACGTCAACATCTCACCGATCGACGCGGCGAACTACTTCAGCACCGTCAACAACACGAAGAACCAGTACGACCTGACCTGGGGCGACTGGATCGCCGACTGGCCCAACGCCTCCACGGTGCTGCCCACCCTCTTCGACGGCCGGCTGATCAAGAAGAACCCGCAGGCCAACCAGGACCTGTCCTATCTGAACGACCCGAAGGTCAACACGCTGATCGACAAGGCCGCCACGATGACCGACGTCAAGCAGCGCAACGCGACCTACGGTCAGATGGACGAGCAGATCATGAAGGACGCCGCCGTGGTCCCGCTGACGTACATGAACTTCAGCGACATGTCCGGCTCCAAGGTCGGCGGGGTCATCCCCGACACGATCCTGGCCGAGCCGAGCCTGGTCCACGTCTACGTCAAGCACTGACGGCGGCAACCCTCTCGACCCCGCCGGCGGCCTGGGCCGCCGGCGGGCACCCCACTCACGTCAGGTCCCGGCATCCCATGTTTCGTTACCTCATCAGACGCCTGCTGGCAGCGGCCGTGATCATGCTGGTGATCACCACGATCACCTTCTTCATCTTCTTCGCGCTGCCGTCGAACCCCGCACTCCTGGCCTGCGGAAAGACCTGCTCCCCGTCCCGCCTTGCGGAGATCAAGCACTCGCTGGGCCTGGACCAGAGCTACCTGACTCAGTACTGGGAGTTCGTCAAGGGGCTGTTCGTCGGTCGTGACTTCGGCGACCAGAGCGTGCGCATCCACTGCGGCGCGCCCTGCCTCGGCATCTCCTTCCAGACCGACACCCCCGTCCTGACCACCCTGCTGTCGGACTTCCCGGCGGACCTCTCCCTCGGTCTCGGCGCCGCGGTGGCGTTCCTCGTCCTGGGCGTCGGCCTCGGCACCGTCGCCGCGGTCCGCAGGGGCAGGGCCGCCGACAAGGCGGCGGTCGGACTGGCCCTGTTCGGCGTCTCTGTGCAGATCTACTTCATCGGTCTGCTCCTGCTGTACCTCTTCGTCGACAAGTTCCAGATCCTGCCGACCTCCGGCTACACCCCGATCACAGAGGACCCGGCCGGCTGGTTCAAGGGCCTGATCCTGCCGTGGGCCACCCTGGTCATCGTCTACCTCGCGATGTACACCCGGCTCACCCGCTCCTCCATGCTGGAGGTCTTCGCCGAGGACTACATGCGCACCGCCCGCGCCAAAGGACTGCCGGCCGCCACCGTCGTCCTCAAGCACGGACTGCGCGCCGCCGTCACCCCGATCATCACCATCTTCGGCATGGACGTCGGCTCCCTGATCGGCGGCTCCGCGGTCATCACCGAGTCGGTGTTCGGCATCAACGGCATCGGCAAGCTCGCGGTCGACTCCGTCCAGAACTCCGACCTGCCCGTCATCCTCGGCACCACGCTCTTCGCCGCGACGTTCGTCGTCCTCGCCAACGTGGTCGTCGACCTGGTGTACGGCCTCGTCGACCCGCGCGTGCGCCTCGCCTGAGCCCTTCTTTCGTCCTTAGGAACACCCGTGTCCGTTCAGACCTCACCGCAGCCCGCGGACGTCACGCCCGCGCCCGCATCCTTCCTCGACGTACGCGACCTGAGGGTGCACTTCCCGACCGAGGACGGCCTCGTCAAGTCCGTCGACGGCGTCTCCTTCACCCTGGAGAAGGGCAGCACCCTCGGCATCGTCGGCGAGTCCGGCTCCGGCAAGTCGGTGACCTCGCTGGCCCTGCTCGGACTGCACAAGGGCACCCGCGCCCGGGTCTCCGGCGAGATCTGGCTGGAGGGCCGGGAACTCGTCGCCCTGCCCGAGGCCGACATGCGCGAGTTGCGCGGCCGTACGGTCTCCATGATCTTCCAGGACCCGCTCTCCGCGCTGCACCCCTTCTTCACCGTCGGCGCCCAGATCGCCGAGGCTTACCGCGTCCACCACAAGGTCTCCAAGAAGGAGGCCAGGGACCGCGCGGTCGAGATGCTCAAGCGGGTCGGCATCCCGCAGCCCGAACGCCGGGTCAGGGACTATCCACACCAGTTCTCCGGCGGCATGCGCCAGCGCGCGATGATCGCCATGTCGCTCGTCTGCGACCCCGCCCTGCTCATCGCCGACGAGCCCACCACCGCCCTCGACGTCACCGTCCAGGCGCAGATCCTGGACCTGATCCGCGATCTCCAGGAGGAGTTCGGCTCCGCCGTCGTCATCATCACCCACGACCTCGGCGTGGTCTCCGACGTCGCCGACGACATCCTGGTCATGTACGGCGGCCGCCGGATCGAGTACGGCACCACCCGCGACGTCCTCAAGCAGCCCCAGCACCCCTACACCTGGGGCCTGTTGCAGTCGATGCCGCACCTCACCGGCGACGTCGGCGAACGGCTCAACCCGATCCCCGGCACCCCGCCGAGCCTGATCAACCTGCCGGACGGCTGCTCCTTCCACCCGCGCTGTGCCTACAAGGGCTGGGTCCCTCAGGGGCGTTGCACCGTGGAACGTCCCGAGCTGCGCCTCGTCCCCGGTACCGGAGGGCACCTCGCCGCGTGCCATCTCACCGACGAGGCCAAGCACGAGATCCGCGTCGGGACCGGCCCCGACGACCGCGGTGCCGCAGCCGCACGGGCCGCGCAGTGACGGCGGCGGACGAAAGGGAGCACGACGTGAGCACCACCCAGTCCCTCACCGGGCAGACCACCGACCGCCCCACCGGCGAGAACCTCCTCGAAGTGCGCGGTCTCCAGAAGCACTTCCCCCTCCGGCAGGGCATCATCTTCCAGCGGCAGATCGGGGCCGTGCGAGCCGTCGACGGCATCGACTTCTCGGTCGGGCCCGCCGAGTCGCTGGGCCTGGTCGGCGAGTCCGGCTGTGGCAAGTCGACCACCGGCCGCCTGATCACCCGGCTGCTCGAACCCACCGGCGGCTCCGTCGTGTTCGACGGCGAGGACATCACCCACCGGCCTCCCGGACGGATGCTTCAGGCCCGCCGCAACCTCCAGATGATCTTCCAGGACCCGTACTCCTCCTTGAACCCGCGGCACACCGTCGGCACCATCATCGAGACGCCGATGCGGCTCAACGGCATCAACCCGCCCCAGGGCCACAAGCGGCGCGCCCAGGAACTCCTGGAGACGGTGGGCCTCAACCCCGAGCACTACAACCGCTACCCGAACGAGTTCTCCGGCGGCCAGCGCCAGCGCATCGGAATCGCCCGCGCCCTCGCCCTGCGGCCGAAGCTGATCGTGGCCGACGAACCCGTCTCCGCGCTGGACGTCTCCATCCAGGCGCAGGTGGTCAACCTGCTCCAGGACCTCCAGCGGGAGTTCGGCATCGCCTTCGTCTTCATCGCCCACGACCTCGCCGTCGTCCGGCACTTCTCCGAACGGGTCGCCGTGATGTACCTCGGCAAGATCGTAGAGGTCGCCGACCGGGAGTCGCTCTACACCCGGCCACGGCACCCCTACACGCACGCGCTGCTGTCCGCCGTGCCCGAGGCCGACCCGGATGCCACCGAGCGGCGCGAGCGCATCCGGCTGGCCGGGGACGTGCCCTCACCGATCGATCCGCCCTCCGGCTGCCGCTTCCGCACCCGCTGCTGGAAGGCGCAGGACAAGTGCGCCACCGAGGAACCGCAACTGGTCAGCGTCGAGGGCAGCCCCGCGGGCCATCTCACCGCCTGCCACTTCCCCGAGGAACCCACGGTCGCGGCGCGCGAGGAGGACATCGTCCTCGACCCGGCGCTCGCGGAGCTGAAGGGGACTTCCTGACGGGGCTCACGTCAAGGTCCGCAGCACCTCAGCCGCCCGCCGCGTCACCGGATCCCCGTGACCGAAACAGGCGACGTCCGGATCGAGCTCCGCCAGCCGCCGGCAGGCGGCGAGGACCTTTGCGTGTTCGAGGTTCAGGACACCCGGCATCACCGTGCCGTCCACGGGGGACGCCGCGACCGTGTCACCCGTGAACAGCACCCCGTGCTCCGGGAGATGGAGCGCGATGCTGCCGTGCGTGTGCCCAGGTACGTGGACGACGTGCGCCCCGCCGCCCCAGTCCAGGACCTCGCCCCCGGCCAGCTCCGTGACCTGCGCCGGCCGGACGAAGTCACCCTCGGGCAGGAGCTTCGCGGCCTGCTCGTACAGCGGCTGCTCCCAGTCCTCGATCACCGGTGGCGGGCCCGGGACTTCACCGCGTACGACGGGCGCGTCCAGCCGGTGGACCAGCACCTCGGCACCGCCTAACGCGGCGAACTCGCCCGCCCCGCCCACGTGGTCCTCGTGGAAGTGGGTGAGCACGATCCGCCGTACGTCCCGCGGATCCCGGCCGAGCGCGGTCACCGCCTCGGCGATCGGGGCACCGGAGCCCCCGGGCCGGCGTCGATCAGTGTCAGCTCGCCGCGGTCGTCGCCGTCGCGCCACAGGTAGGCCTGGCCGACGGGGAAGCGGAGTAAGTGGAGGCGGGGTTGGAGCTCGATGACGTCCATGGGACGACCGTAGGCAAGGCCCCCGTCCGCGGACGAGGGCCTTAGCTGTGGGCAGAGCGGTCAGCTCGCCGCGTAGTTGCGCAGGAACAGCGCCTCCGCCACCGACAGCCGCTCCAGTTCCTCGGGGGACACGCTCTCGTTCACGGCGTGGATCTGGGCCTCCGGCTCGCTCAGCCCGATGAGCAGGATCTCCGCACGCGGGTAGAGGACGGCGAGGGTGTTGCACAGCGGGATGGAGCCGCCCTGGCCGGCGTACTGCATCTCCTGTCCCGGGTACGCCACGGCCATCGCGTCCGCCATGGCCTGGTACGCGGGGCTCGTCGTGTCGGCGCGGAAGGCCTGGCCCTGGCCGATCTGCTCGGTGCTCACCCGCGCACCCCACGGCGTGTGCGCCTCCAGGTGCGCCTGGAGCAGCTTGGTCGCCTCGGCGGCGTCCACGCCCGGCGGCACCCGCAGGCTGATCAGCGCCCGGGCGCTCGCCTGCACGGACGGGGTGGCGCCGACGACGGGCGGGCAGTCGATGCCGAGGACCGTCACGGCCGGGCGCGCCCAGATGCGGTCGGCGACCGTCCCGGAGCCGATCAGCCCGACGCCGTCCAGCACCTTGGCGTCCTGCCGGAACCGCTCCTCCTCGTACTGGAGCCCCTCCCAGGCCGTGTCCCCGGTGAGCCCGTCGACGGTCGTCGAACCGTCCTCGGCGCGCAGCGAGTCCAGGACCCGGATCAGGGCGGCCAGCGCGTCGGGCGCGGCGCCGCCGAACTGGCCCGAGTGCAGGTTGCCGGCGAGCGTGTCGATCCGGACGCGGACGAGAGTCATACCGCGCAGGGTGGAGGTGACCGTCGGCAGTCCGACCCGGAAGTTGCCCGCGTCGCCGATGACGATCGTGTCGGCCTCCAGCAGGCCCGGGTGCTCCTCCGCGTACCGCTCCAGGCCACCCGTGCCCTGCTCCTCCGAGCCCTCCGCGATCACCTTCACGTGGACCGGGACGCCGCCGTTCGCCTTCAGCGCGCGCAGTGCCAGCAGGTGCATGATGACACCGCCCTTGCAGTCGGCGGCCCCGCGCCCGTACCAGCGCCCGTCCCGCTCGGTCAGTTCGAACGGCGGGGTCGTCCAGCCTGACTCGTCCAGCGGCGGCTGCACGTCGTAGTGGGCGTACAGCAGGACGGTCTTCGCGCCCTTGGGGCCGGGCAGGTAGCCGTAGACCGACTGCGTGCCGTCGGGGGTGTCGAGCAGGGCCACGTCCTGGAAACCCTCGGCGGCGAGCGCGCCCGCGACCCAGCGGGCGGCGCCCTCGCTCTCGCTCCTCGGGAACTGGTCGAAGTCCGCCACCGACCGGAAGGCCACCAGCTCGGTGAGCTCTTCCTTCGCCCTGGGCATCAGCGAGGCGACGGTCTCGGCGACCGGATTCGACGGCATGGGCACGCTCCTTGTGGGTGCGACGTTGCAGCGGTGAGTGCCGTAGATCCTCCCACAGCGGCCTTCGGCCAGGTCCGCCGTAGGATGCGGGAGACAGCAGGGGCAGGCGGCTTGATCGGGAGCAGTAGACCATCGTGAGCAGCGAGAACTCTTCGGCGGACGACGTGCAGCGGGTGTGGGACGTCGTCGTGGTGGGCGCGGGACCCGCGGGCGCTTCGGCCGCGTACGCGGCGGCGGTCGCCGGCAGACGCGTGCTGTTGCTGGAGAAGGCGGAGCTGCCGCGGTACAAGACGTGCGGCGGTGGCATCATCGGCCCCTCGCGCGACGCGCTCCCGCCCGGCTTCGAGCTGCCGCTCAGGGACCGCGTGTACGCGGTGACGTTCTCGAACAACGGGCGCTTCACGCGCACCCGCCGGTCCAAGCAGATGCTGTTCGGGCTGATCAACCGGCCAGAGTTCGACCAGCAGCTCGTCGAGCACGCGCAGAAGGCGGGCGCCGAGCTGCGTACGGGTGTCACGGTCCAGCGGGTCGAGCAGCACGGCTCGGCGGTGCCCGACCGGCGTACGGTCGCTGTGATCCTCCAGGGCGGCGAGGTCCTGCTCGCGCGGGCCGTGGTCGGCGCGGACGGCAGCGCCAGCCGCATAGGGGCGCACGTCGGGGTCAAGGTCGGCCAGGTGGACCTCGGCCTGGAGGTGGAGATCCCGGTGCCGGAGACCGTCGCCGAGGACTGGAAGGGCCGGGTGCTCCTCGACTGGGGCCCGATGCCTGGCAGTTACGGCTGGGTCTTCCCCAAGGGCGACACCCTGACGGTCGGGGTGATCTCGGCGCGGGGCGAAGGCGCCGCGACGAAGCGGTACTTGGAGGAGTTCGTCGGGCGGCTGGGTCTCGCCGGCTTCGAACCGAGCATCTCCTCCGGGCACTTGACCCGCTGCCGGGCCGACGACTCGCCGCTCTCGCGCGGGCGGGTGCTGGTGTGCGGCGACGCGGCGGGGCTGCTGGAGCCGTGGACCCGCGAGGGCATCTCCTTCGCGTTGCGGTCCGGGCGGCTCGCGGGGGAGTGGGCGGTGCGGATCGCCGAGGCGCACGACGCGGTGGACACCCGCCGGCAGGCCCTCAATTACGCCTTCGCGGTCAAGGCCGGGCTCGGTGTGGAGATGAGCGTCGGCAAGCGGCTGCTGACCGTGTTCGAGCGCCGCCCCGGCTTGTTCCACGCGGCGCTGACGAGTTTCCGCCCGGCCTGGAGGGCGTTCAAGGAGATCACGCAGGGCTCGACGTCGCTGGGCGAGATCGTCCGCACGTATCCGGTGGCACAGCGGGCCCTGACCGCGCTGGACCGCCGTCCCGCCGCGACGGGCGACGAGGTCAGCCCGTCACAGTGATCTCGAAGACCGGGTGGTCGGGGGCGATACGGCGCAGCTGGTCGTCCGGGGAGTCGGGTCCGACTCCGTTGAAGAAGACCCCGACCTCCGCCTTCCAGCGCTTGAGGTAGGCGCGCAGGACCGGGGTCTTGTCGTCGTCGGCCACCTCGGTCGCGGTGAAGCTGTCCACGCGCTCGCCGAGGTGCAGTTCGCCGCCGCCCGCCGCGCGCATGTTGTGCGTCCACTGGACGTGGCCGCGCGGTGCGACCAGGTACTGCCGGCCGTCCAGGGTCAGCACGTTGACCGGGGTGGTGCGCCACTGACCGCTCTTGCGGCCGCGGACGGCGAGGACGCGGGAGCCCCAGACGCTGATGCCGCGGCGGGTCAGCCAGGCGACGAGCCGGTTGAAGACGTTGATGGTGAGCCAGCCGGGCTTGCGGACATGCGTGGACATGAGGTTCCCCCTGTTGGATATGGAGCAGTGCTCTGATATGTGAGCACCGCTCTCGCTCGGTGCTGCCAGTCTGCCCGAGACCGGTGCTCCAAAGCAAGAGCGCTGCTCTCTCATTTGGATACCGCTCTCGCTTGTGTGCGTCGATCTCGTTTGTGTGCACTGCTCTGTTTCCATGGCACACTGCCCCGCATGAGCACCGCACACGGCGCCCGTGCCCGGGCCAGGATCGAAGTGACCGCGGCCATCAAGGACGAGGCCCGCAGACAGCTCGCCGCCGAGGGCGCCGCCAGGCTCTCGCTGCGGGCCGTCGCCCGCGAGCTCGGCATGGTCTCCTCCGCGCTGTACCGCTACTTCCCCAGCCGTGACGACCTGCTGACCGCCCTCATCATCGACGCCTACGACTCCCTCGGCGAGGCCGCCGAAACCGCCCACGACGCAGCCGCCGGCTCCGGCCCCCTGCAACGCTGGATCGCGGTGTGCGAGGCGGTGCGGCACTGGGCGCTCGACCATCCCCACGAGTACGCCCTCATCTACGGATCGCCCGTGCCGGGATACACCGCCCCCGACACCACCGTCCCGCCCGCCGCCCGCGTCGGTCTGCTGCTCTTCGGCATCGTCCGCGACGCCTACCGAGGCCTCGGCCTGGCCAAGCCCTCGCTGCCGGCCGACCTGCGCCCGGAGGCCGAGCGGATGGCCGCCGACCTCGCGCCGGACCTCCCGCCCGAGACGGTGACGGCCCTCGTCGCGGCCTGGGCTCAGCTGTTCGGCCTGGTCGGCTTCGAGCTGTTCGGGCAGTTCAACCGGGTGGTGAAGGACCGGGAGACGTTCTTCCGGCACACGGCGGGGCAACTCGCCCACGGGGTGGGGCTGGTGTATCCGCAGCAGGGGTCTGCCTCCAATTAGTCTGTGACCATGGAAAACAGGGTCGAGACCGCTCGCCGGATCTGCGGTCTGGACGATGGCGACGTGCTCTTCGATGAGCACGGCGTTCCTCAGCACGTCATCTGTGAGTGCTGCTACAACGAGTCCGGTATCGGCGACGACACCCTGACGCAAGTTCGCGAGCTTCGGGGCTACTGGGTCGGCCACGGTGCTCAGTGGCGACCCGGAGCGGAGACCAGCTGACTGGGAATTGCTGAAGCAGATCGCCAACATTCCCCCCGAGTGGCGCTGATCGCAGGACTGGCGACGGTCTTCCGGGGGCGGGCCGGAGAACCGCTCGGGCCTCTCAGGCCACAGGAACCGGAGGCCCCGGCAGCAGCGCCGGATCCTGGCGCAGGACCTGGGCGTGCAGGGCTCGCAGGCCGGGCCCCGGGTCCGCGCCCATCGTGTCGGCGAGCCGCCGCCGTGCCTCCTCGTACACGGTGAGGGCGTCCGCCGGGCGGCCGGTTCGGCACAGGGCGAGCATCAGAAGCTCGGCGAGGCGTTCGCGCAGCGGGTGGGCCGCGACGAGCCGGACGAGTTCGTGGACGTACTCGAAGGAGCGGCCAAGTTCGATCTCGCCCTCCAGCCGCGCTTCGAGGACCGTGAGCCGCTTCTCGGTCCAGCGCAGCCGTTCCGCGGTGAGGTACGGCGCGTGCAGGCCCTCGGCGAAGTCGCC
The DNA here is from genome assembly GCF_001270025.1 of Streptomyces azureus. Lineage (NCBI taxonomy): Bacteria > Bacillati > Actinomycetota > Actinomycetes > Kitasatosporales > Streptomycetaceae > Streptomyces > Streptomyces azureus. The sequence continues at coordinate 37,632 of NZ_DF968242.1, forward strand.
GCGCCACAGCTCCTCGGCGCGGTGGGCCAGTTCGACCGCACGCCGCACCTCGCCGGCCCGCCGTGCCGCGAGCGCCTCGTCCACCAGCAGCCGGCGCTCCGCCAGATCGTCGACGCGCACGCCGGTCAGCCGGTAACCGGTGCCGGTCCAGGACAGCTCAGGCCCGTCCCCGAGTGCCCGGCGCAGCCCGGAGACGTACTTCTGCACGAGGTTGCGCACATGCACCGGCGGCGCGCCGCCCCACACGGCCTCGACCAGACCGTCGTACGACAGCGGGCGGCCCTCCTGGAGCAGCAGGACGGCGAACACCGCCCGCTGCTTGGGCGGGCCGAGCGGGATCTCGGCGCCGTCGCGCAACGCGCGCAGCGGGCCGAGCAGTTCGATGCGCACGGCGTGCGAGGTCCCGGATGTCTGCTCAGCCATGCGTCGAGCGTATCCCGAGGCCCGCGTTCCAGTGGATCTTCCAGTGGGCCTTCCAGCGGCCGGACCGACGGTGTTCACAGCCACCGAAGTCCCTTCGACTTCCCCGGACTCGCTGCGAAAGGCCACCTCATGCTCACCCGGCTCGGCCGTCGGTCCGCGCGGTACAGCCGTGCCGTGCTGCTCGGCTTCCTCCTGCTCTTCCTCGGCCTCGGCGGCTACGGCGCAGGCGCCCAGGGCGACCTCGACCTCTCGCGCTGGAGCTCTCCCGGCACGGAGTCGGTGCGTGCCGCCGACGAACTGCGCGACGGCTTCCGCACCGGCAACCCCAACCTCGCCCTCCTGGTCACGGCGCGCGACGGCGACGTGGACAGCCCGCGCACCGAGCGAGCGGCGAGACAACTCACCGACGAGGTCGAGCGGTTGCCCCTCGTCACGGACGTCACCGCCTACTGGGACGCCGACAGTCCCGCCCTGCGCGGCAAGGACGGCCGACGGGCCCTGATCCTCGTCCACCTGGAGGGCACCGCCACCGAGACACGTGAGGAACTCGCCTCCCTCTCACCCCGGCTGGCCCGCACCACCGCCGACATCGAAGTCCGCGTGGGTGGCCAGGAGGAGATCTCCCGGCAGGTCGGCCAGCAGGCCCGCGCCGACTTCCTGCGCGCGGAGGCGTTCGCGCTGCCCGTCGTGCTGCTCCTGCTGATCCTCGTCTACCGGCGCACGGTCGCCGCCCTGCTGACCGTGGCGGTCGGGCTGTTCTCCGTCGTCGGCACGCTCGCCGGGCTGCGGGTGATCGCGCAGTTCACGGAGGTGTCGACGTTCGCCGCCAACCTCGCGCTCGTCCTCGGACTGGGACTGGGCATCGACTACAGCCTGTTCATGATCAGCCGGTACCGCGAGGAGCGGGCCGCCGGGCACGACCAGCGGGCAGCCGTGCCCCGCGCCACCGCCGCGGCGGGACGCACGGTCCTCTTCAGCGGTGTCACCGTCGCGGTGTCGCTGTGCGCGCTGCTGGTCTTCCCGTTCTTCTTCCTCAGTTCCTTCGCGTACGCGGGTGTGCTCGTGGTGGTGACGGCGGTCGCAGGCGCGGTGCTGTTCCTGCCCGCCGCTCTCGCCCGCTGGGGGCACCGGGTGGAGCGTGCCGCCGCGCCCCCCTCCGGCTTCTGGCACCGCGCCGCGCTCACCGCCATGCGCCGCCCGTTCCTCGCCGGCGCCGGAGTGCTGACCGTCCTGCTCGTCACCGCCTCGCCCCTGCTCGGACTGCGGTTCGGCCTGCCCGACGAGCGCACGCTGCCCGAGGGCACCTCCTCGCGCACCACCTCGGAGATCGTGCACCGGGAGTTCGCCGCCGAACCCACGGACATCGTCCAGGTCGTCCTCGGCGCACCCGCGGCCGAACCGGCCGGCACGCGCGCGTACGCCGCCGAACTCTCCCGACTGCCCGGCGTGTTCCAGGTCGACGCGCCCGAAGGCGCCTACCAGGACGGCAGGCGCACCGGCCCGCCCGGCCAGGACCGGCTGACGGCGTCCGACGGACGGGTGCGCCTGGCCGTCGTACCCACCCAGCGGGCCCTGTACGGCGACGTCCCCGCGTTCGTCGAACGCGTCCGGCAGATCCCGGCTCCGGTGCCCGTCCTGGTCGGGGGCTATCCCGGCGAGACCACCGACTTCCGCTCCACGCTCCTGGGCCGGCTCCCGTACGCCGTCGGGATCGTACTGGTGGCGACGTACGTGATCCTCTTCCTGATGACGAACAGCGTGCTGCTGCCTGCGAAGGCGACCGTGCTGAACCTGCTCAGCCTGTCGGTGATGTTCGGCTGCCTGGTGTGGGTCTTCCAGGACGGGCACCTGTCCGGACTGCTCGGCTTCACCCCCACCGGGTCGATCGAGCCGAGCATCCCGGTGCTGATGTTCTGCGTGGCCTACGGGCTGTCGATGGACTACGAGGTGTTCCTGCTGGCGCGCATCAAGGAGGAGCACGACCGCACCGGCGACACCCGGCGCGCGGTCGGCGAGGGCATCCGGCGTAGCGCCCCGCTGATCACGGCCGCGGCCGGGATCCTGGCGCTGTCCTTCCTGTCGTACGCCACCGGAGGGGTCGTCTTCCTCAAGGAACTCGGCATCGGCACGGCCCTGACGATTCTCGTCGACGCCACCCTGATCCGGGTCGTGCTGCTGCCGGTGACCATGCGGCTGGCCGGGCGGGCGAACTGGTGGGCGCCGCGGCGGCTGCGCCGGCTGCGGATCAGGGAGGGCGAGGCGGCCCCGGCGGACGACGTACTCCGCGGGGAGTACGTGTGATCACCGCGCCTGGGTGACGCCGCCGCGGGCGGGCGGCGTCTAGCGTGGCCGCCATGGACGAGCAGCGTGTGCGGGGCGGTCCGCCGCAGTGGTGGCGGCACGGGCCTGTGTGGTGGGACCGGTGGGGGGAAGGGGAGCGTGCGCCCCGTCTGCCCTGGCGGTCCACCGTCGTCGTCACCGTTTTCGTCCTGGTCGGCTCCCACTTCGCCGCTCATGGTCAGGAGGGCGAGCGGGCGGCCCTGGACCCCTTCGCGCGGGTGCTCCTGCTGGTGGCGGGGGCGCTGCTGCTGTGGCGCAAGCGGTATCCGGTGGCCGTGGTCTTCGGCACGGCGGGTGCCGTCATGCTCTACCTGGGGGCCGGGTATCCGTACGGGCCGGTGCTCCTCACCGTCGCCCTGGCGTGCTTCAGCGCGATCGTCGCCGGGCACCGCTGGGCGGCCTGGGCGGCGATGGGAACGCTCTGGGCGGGGCACGCCCTGGTGGCGCACTGGCTCTACCGGTGGCTGCCGCCGTCGGAGGACTCCGCCGCTTCCTGGGGCGAGGAACTGGTGGTCGCCACCTGGGTGGTGGCGATCGCGGCGGTGTCGGAGCTGTTCCGGATCCGGCGCGAGCAGTGGGTCCGCGAGCGGGCCGAGCGTGCCGAGGCCGCGCGGCGACGGGCCGACGAGGAGCGGCTGCGGATCGCGCAGGAGCTGCACGACGTCCTCGCCCACAGCATCTCCGTGATCAACGTGCAGGCGGGGGTCGGCCTCGCGCTCCTCGACTCCGATCCCGAGCAGGCCCGTACGGCGCTCACCACGATCAAGGCCAAGAGCAAAGAGGCGCTCGGCGAGGTGCGCCAGGTGCTCGACACGCTGCGGGCACCCGGTGACGCGCCCCGAGCACCCGCGCCCGGGCTGGACCGGCTGCCCGAGCTGGTGGAGCAGGCGGCGAGCGCGGGCCTGACCGTCGAGGTCGAGGGTGAGCCGCCGCGCCTCGCGCCCGGCACGGACCTCGCAGCCTTCCGGATCGTCCAGGAGGCCCTGACCAACGTCGTACGGCACTCGGGTGCGCGGCACGCGCGCGTGCATCTCGCGCACGACTCGGACCTGCTGCGGCTGCGCGTCGACGACGACGGGCCGGCGACCGGTGCCGATGCCGGTGGCAGCGGCAACGGACTGGCGGGGATGAGGGAGCGGGCCGCCGCGCTGGGTGGCACCATCGAGGCGGGGCCCCGTCCGGACGGCGGTTTCCGGGTGCTCGCCGTACTGCCGCTGACGGCTTCCGCCGAGGTCGAGGAGGACCGGTGATCCGCGTACTGCTCGCCGACGACCAGTCACTGGTCCGGGCCGGGTTCCGGGCGCTGCTCGACGCGCAACCCGACATCGAGGTGGTCGCGGAGGCCGCCGACGGGGAGGAGGCCGTGCGCAGGATCCGCGAACTGCGGCCCGACGTCGTCCTGATGGACATCCGCATGCCCGCGCTCGACGGCCTGGCCGCGACCCGCCGGGTCACCGAGGACCCAGGCCTCGGGGACGTCAAGGTGGTCATGCTCACCACCTTCGAACTCGACGAGTACGTCTTCGAGGCGATCCGTTCGGGCGCCTCCGGCTTCCTGGTCAAGGACACCGAGCCGGACGAACTCCTGCGCGCCGTAAGGGCGGTGGTGGCGGGCGACGCGCTGCTCTCGCCGGGGGTGACGCGCCGCCTGATCGCCGAGTTCGCGGCCCGCGCCAAGGAACCGGCGGCCGCCGACGCGCTGGCCCGGCTCACCGAGCGGGAGCGGGAGGTGATGGCCCTGGTCGGCATCGGCCTGTCCAACGAGGAGATCGCCCGCCGCCTGGTCGTCAGTCCGCTCACCGCGAAGACCCATGTCAGCCGCACGATGGTGAAGCTGGGCGCCCGCGACCGGGCCCAACTGGTCGTGCTCGCCTACGAGTCGGGGCTGGTGCGGCCGGGCTGGCTGGGCTGACCCGCCGAGCGGAACCGGATCAGCACACTGACGACCCGGGCGGCGAAGAGGACGGGCGCGAGCACCAGCCCGGTGTGCAGCAGCAGGCTCTCCGGAGTGTCCGGGAGGTCGAAGAGCAGCGCGGGACCGGCCACGGCCCCGAAGACGACCGCCGCGGCGAAGGCCGCACTGCACAGCGCGTACCCGATCTCGACGGTGATCGCGTCCCGTTCGGCCTGCGTGCGCCGTCCCCCGTGACTGGTCATACAGCGAGTCAAACAGGAGGGCGCCCGGTGGGCAAGCGTCCCGCCGGACAGCCCCTAGGGGCTGTCTTTAGTTGCGATCAAGCCCGGGGTGGGGTGTCGGTCCGATAGGACTGTGGTGTGAC